>JAUPVE010000049.1 GCA_030917205.1 Patescibacteria group bacterium
AGTAGCTCCCCCACCAGATATAGAAAAAACATAACCATAACCATAGCTATCAAATACATACAAACGATCACCGTCAGCATTCACTATCATACTATGAATGCTCCACCATAATCCTGGATAAGTAAGATCATAACAGTCACTAGCAGTATTAATACTCAAAGTCGCTACATTAGCCACGCAGATAGTATCACCCCCTGAACCAGGTGTGCTAGTAGCCAGATAAGCGTAATTGCCACTGGGATGAAGAGCCATAGTGCGCATATGCCAAGGTACTTCTATTTTCCACTCTGCTTTTATAATACCAGACTGAGCACGAGAAATATCATATTTAACAAAATCAAAATTGGTTGTACCGATGACATACAAACTTTTACCATCAGGACCTAAATGCAATTGATAAAAATCTTCCCAAGGCTGATTTCTGACTGACTCGTCTGGTAAAAGGTCAGTCCAAGTACTTGACCAACTCATATCGGATCCGGCTGTTTGCGCCAATGAGATCTGCCCAACAGTCGAAGTGCTGATATTACTATATGAAGAAGAAGCTGTGACCATGCTAGCCCAAAATTCATTAGAGCCAGTACCAGACCAATCAGTCTGCTCCCAAGTCTTGGCCGAAGAATTAGTAAAAAAAGTAGTCAAGACATAATCAGCGATACCATCTCCTGAGACAGTGACTGACGCTTTTTTGGTATCTGGATCATCAGTGCCATCAGCCGCTACTATACTACCATGATCATCTCGCAAAACATCACTAATCACTATCACCCTAGTCAAACCATTTAAAGTATTATTTTCGCCAGAGAACTCCCAACGACCAGAGCTATTTTTTTGGACACCTCGTGGACTACCTGGATTACCATCAGCTGCATCCACTATAGTTTGCCAGCCATTGTCTCTGATACTACGTACAGCCTCCATACCCTCTTGAGCAAACTGCACCATCATTTGTTTATCACCGACACCAAAAAAATTTTTATAGGAAGTAGTAAAAACATAGACGACACCAGAAGCAAGGATAGAAAAAATACCAATAGCCACGATTAATTCAACCAAAGAAAAACCTTGGATATTGATTTTGAATTTTAATTTATATTTTTTATTAAACATGAATAAAGATACAAAATAATTTACAATCAATTTTTAACACAACGCACACCCATGCCATAGCTACGCGCTCCTGCATCTCCTGCTGTACCAACTCCAGCACCAGTAAACCACAAAACTAGAGCATCATTCCCACTGACAGTACTAGACCAGTAGTTAGCCTCATTACCTTGTTGTGTCAGAATACCAGTCACACGATCTCTATAGCCGTTGACTGTCAGTCTTAAGGCTGAGCTATAGGCACTAGCTGAGTTAGTAATATTTTCAGCTGTCAGTAATGTAGTCCATTCAGCTCTAGTGGGAAGACGAAAGCCACTTGGGCAAACATTATTCGTACCTAGTACTCCTTGCCATAGATCATTATTTTGTGAACTACGCCAATCAAAAGGAGTCAAGGCCGGTGTAATAAAATCAGAATGACCAGGTGTATCAAAAGCACTCAGCGTAGCTGTAATATCGCTAGAGGTCAGCTGATGACCATCGCTAGCTCTGCCCCATTGATACAAATATCCATAAGAAAACGCATCATCAAAGCTTTGAGCTACTCTACTAGCACCAATATTTCTATCCAACCAACAATTTCCATCAGAAGCTTCCACTGTACCATAGCTCAGGGAATTTAATAACACAGTATCACCACAAGCCCAAAGACTGACTAAACCGTTAGAGCTAATCAAAATAGTAATGCTTTGCTCTACATTATTACTTAATGACAAATATTGATCACCTAAAACACTACTTCCACTACTGAGCCAGCCCGCCACCATAGAAAAATAAAATTCATTCTGCTCATTGCTAGTCCAAGCAATACCATTCTTCAAATCAAACATACTATCATAAGCACTGTCCCTAGTAGCGTAGTCATCTCCTTTGAAAACAACTATACAATCTCCACCCTCAAAACAACTAGCATCATTATCTAAGACTTTGACACCCCAAGCATCAGCTTGATAACCAGTGACAGCATAATTTCTGGCTTTAGCAATGTGATCCACAACTGCTTTGGCGCTGGTATCTAGCGCACTCTCTTGAGTACGACTACCCAAAAGAGACGCACCGGAAGACAACAAAATAAGCATAATAGCCACAACAAGCAAAACTTCAATCAGAGTAAACCCAGTTAGAAAAACACCTAAATTTTTCTTTTTTAAATAAAGTAATTTTTTATGAAAACTAGCTAATTTCACTGTCAAAATATTATTAATTAATTTTTCTAACTGGGTGAAGCCCTTTAGAGAAACACTAAAATTTTCTTTTTTAAATAAACTAATTTTTTGTCCATTATAATATTTTAGGCACCACCTGATAATTCCATCAACTTGAAAATAGGCTGGATAATACCAATCGCCACCACACCGACTACCAAACCAATCATGATGAGTAATGCTGGCTCCAAAGTGCTAGAAAAATTCTTAGCCGCATTGTCTACATCTTCCTCATAAAAATCAGCCAAATAATCAAGCACATCACTTAAGTTGCCAGAATTTTCTCCAACCTTGATCATGCGATAAAGCATGGGAGGAAAATACTGGCGATTAGCCATAGCATCAGACAAAGAATTACCTTTTAATATATTATGATAAACAATAGTTAGTTGCTCTCGATAAACAGCGCTGGTCAAAGTATCGGAAACAATTTTTAAAGCTTGATCAATAGTGATACCGCTATTGAGTAGCGAGCCCATAGTCCGACAATACAAGGCTAGATTCATTTCACGTATGATATGTCCTACTACTGGAAGCTTCAAATAAAAATAATGCAACCACAGGCGAGTATTATAAAATCTCTCCATGATTTGGGCGGCCACAATGATAGCGACAACCGCTGCAATGATGAGCCACCAATAGCTACTCAAAAAACCAGAAGAAGCTTGTAAAAGTCTAGTCAAAGGCGGCATGTCATTACCCAAGACCGCAAAAAAACCTTGTAGCTTAGGTAAAACAAAAACCGAAACCATAGTCATCAAGCCCAAAACCGCAATCAAAACTATAATTGGATAAATTGAAGCAGCTTTTATTTTGGTGCGCAACTCATAAGTTTTGTGCTGTTGGACAGCCAAAATTTCTAAATTTTTGGCTAGCGTACCTGATGATTCACCCACCGACACCATATTCACAAAAAGATTATTAAAATCTTTGGGGTATTTTTTTAAAGCACTAGCCAAAGAATTACCTTTGCGAACTTCGCCCAACAATCCACTCATACGATCATGGACCAAAGGTGAGGCTCCGTCAGCCAAAACTTCTATAGCACCATCTATAGACATGCCAGATTTTATCATGATTGATAAATGCTTGGACATCATGACTCGATCAACCAAGCGCATTTTACCTAAGATAATCTGTTTTTTGACACCACTTTTTTTATCTTTTTGATACTGCTCCAGAGAAACCAAAGTACCATCTTGCAAGGCCAAGCGATTGCGAGCTTCTTGGATATTAGCGGCCTCCATCTTACCTTTGACTATTTTACCTTGATTGTCGGTGAGCTTATAATTGAACTGCATATTTATTGTTTAGTCACTCTAAATATTTCTTCGATGGTTGTCTTGCCAGAAAAAGCCTTTGTAAAACCATCCTCAAGCATAATCATCATGCCATTGGCTATAGCTAATTTGGCAATCTGGTCAGAATCAGCTCGTGCCACAATGAGCTCCCTGATATTCTCCTCTATCTTTAAGACTTCAAAAATACCCAAACGACCAGTGTAACCAGTATGGTTACAAGAGTCACAACCCTTACCTCGATAGAGACGGATTTCTTTGACTTGAGTAGTATTTACAAATTTATCAATATTTATTTCTTTCTTGATATCAGCGATCTCCTGCTCAGATAACATGTAGCTATAAATACACTTCATACAAATTTTCCTGACCAATCTTTGACCAATGATCACATTGACCGTGGAAGCGACTAAAAATGGTTGTATATCCATATCCAGAAGCCGAGGCAATGATGTCGCTGCGTCATTGGTGTGTAGTGTAGACAAAACCAAATGCCCAGTCATAGCAGAGTTGACGGCAATGCCAGCTGTTTCATTGTCTCGAATTTCACCGACCATGATGATATCTGGATCCTGACGTAGCAAGGAGCGCAAGCCAGCAGCAAAAGTCAAATTCGTAGCTGGATTCACTTGTACTTGATTGACTCCATCCAAACTATACTCGACTGGATCCTCAATCGTACAAATATTTATATCCCTCTTATTCAATATCTTGACCAAAGCATACAAAGTAGTAGTTTTACCAGAACCAGTCGGTCCAGTAGACAGGATCATACCATATGGTCTATTGACTGCCTCATTGACTACTGCTAGATCTTTTTCATTCATTCCTAGCTCTTCTAGAGTAAAAAATTTACCCTGCGAAGACAAAAGTCTCATGACTACTTTTTCACCATGGACTATCGGTAAGATCGAGACTCTGATGTCAAGCTTAGCACCCTCTACTTCAGTCACTATTTTACCATCTTGAGCAGCGCGAGTTTCGTCAGTGCGCAGTTTAGCCAGAATCTTGATCCTAGTGACAATCATATCCAAAATATTTTTTGGCAAATTCATGATGTCATAAAGCAGACCATCAATACGAAAGCGAATTACAATTTCTTTTTCAGTCGGCTCAATGTGAATATCAGAAGAATGATTCATGAAGCCATAGTTGATGATATCATCCACCAATCTGATGACTGAGACATCCTCGCGTGATGCCCCCTGAGCCTTCATGGCATTCTTTTGGATATTACTGACGTATTCGGTCTGGATGCTTTTTTTATAAAAACGCAAGCCACTTTCTAGCTCATGCTCAGTAGAGTAATATGGTATCACCTTGTCGCCTAGTTTTTTTTCCAAAGCCTTGACCATGGGATAATCAAAAGGATCAGCCATCGCCACATGAGTACCTTCAGCATCACGCTTGAAAATCAACATTTTTTGCTTCCTGGCTACAATCTCTGGTAATTGGGTCAAAATCTCTGGTTTGATATTCTCTTTAGCTAAATTTACATACTTCACATGTAAATTATTAGCTATCAGCTGACCAATTTCTTGCGATTTAATCAATTCTTGATCAATCAAAAAACTAATAAAATCTATTTTTTTCTCTTGCGCGGCTTTGAGAGCTGTATCCAAAACGTCCGGCTTGATCAAACCATACTTGCTTATGATTTGGTATATTTTTTCGTCAGTCACTATGGCCATAATTATATTTTGTCTGAATTAATTTTGGCTTGCTTACTTTGAGTTTTAG
>JAUPVE010000050.1 GCA_030917205.1 Patescibacteria group bacterium
TAATGAGTTACTTAAAAAAATTAGAAACAAAAAAACCACTGATAGTCTGTGGAGATTTTAATGTGGCTCATCAAGAAATTGATTTAGCGCGCCCCAAAGAAAATGTTGGCAGTGCTGGCTTTAGTCCTGCAGAGAGAGCTTGGATGGATAAATTTTTGAGTAGCGGATTCAAAGATACTTTTCGTGAATTGCATCCGCAAAAAATTCAGTATTCTTGGTGGAGCTATCGGGCCGGTGCTAGGGCTCGCAATGTTGGTTGGCGAATTGATTATTTTTGTGTCTCTAAAAATATTTTGAAAAAAATAGACCAAGCTTTTATACTTGATCAAATTACTGGTTCGGATCATTGTCCAGTAGGGATTGAGATTATTTAATATAGTTTATAAAAAAAGATTTTATTTTTTAAAGTCTTTTTATTTTGAAAAAAAATAAAGAGCCAGGATCTCACACATATTGATGTGCAAGACCCTGGCTAGGTAGGGCCTAAAGCCCTAGGAAAGAACTAGCGAATGACCTGGCCGGCATTGGGGCCGTCAAGGATGACGACTCCGCCACCCACGAGGGGCTGGACCGTGCAGGGGTAGAGAGACTCTTGGGGGGTGGCCGGACGCGGCGCATCGCTCGGGTAATAGCCGTTCATGGGTTTAGCCTCCGGAAACGAGAATACTTTCACGCTTCAAAGGTATTATTGAAGCGTACGTAATGAGACAAGCTCCTTTTGTTTGGGTTATTTTTGCCAACCGGAATTGGTTGGTTTTAGTAAGTGATGTATGGCGGCAGCCAGTTGTGTCGATGCTGACAGTGCGCACATTCTTGTGGTTCGGGTAGTTTTTCCGTGAATCTTTTTTCAATATCTGGTAGTAAAATTTCAGGATCAAGAAAACGTTGTTGGCAGGGAGGGATAGGATTGCCAAAGATGTCTAGTTGACAGGCTAGAGGACAGCGTAAAAACATTTTCTCACCTTCTTTCACTGTTAGTGCTGGGGGAGCTTTTTATTGAGTAAGCGTTGTTTTGTCGAGTGGTACACAAATGTAAGTATTTTCACATTGTAGGCATTCAGGAAAAAATATGTTTGTATTGAGGTAGTGTGGTAGAGCATTATTACTGCGAGTTCCATAGATAAACATTTTTTTATGACACGGTGTGAAATAATTACATTTTGTTTTGATAAGCATGCCAAATTCGTCGTAGTAAAAATGCTCAAACAACATTTTGGCCCTCCTTTCAGTTTGGTAATTGACCAAGAAATTTCTTAGTCATTTTTTGGGGGACGCAGGTGTTCATTGAGGGAGAGTAGGCTATCATAAATAGCGCAATGGGGATTGTAGTAGCCGATATTTCCGTGGCAGGCATAGTGTGAATAGTAGTCGTTCATGCGTTGGCCAAAAGTGAAATCACTAGAATAGTTATGAATAGGCAGGTGGAAGGGGCACTTGTTGTCAGGGCAGGTGACGTTTGAACAGATGGGTAGTTCGTTGTTTTCCATGACAACATCCTTTCGGCGGTTTTTGACTTTAGTATTGTCAAAGTACGGACTTAATATAAATTTAGCAGTAATCCAAAATATGTCATTGTCTTAATTTATATATTTTGTTAATTTCCCTTTAAATTCATAAAAAAATAGATTATTAAAAAAAAGTGTTACAATTCTTGACACTTTTTTGATCCTGGTATATGATCGAAATATGGACATTATTAAAGATTTACAAAAATTAAACCTAGATGAAAGAGAAGCTAAGGTATACCTAGCCTTATTAGAGTCGGGAGCGACTACTCCGCTAGCTATAGCCAATAAAACAGGTCTAAAAAGGCCAACGGTTTATTTAGTATTAGAAGATTTACGTCGTAAGCAATTAGCCGGACTGACTTTTAAAGGTAAAAAAACTTTTTATACTGCTGATCCTCCTAGTCGTTTTTTGCGTCAAATCAGGGAGCAGGAGCAGACAGCTTTAGAGCTCTTGCCATTACTCAAGGCTTTTGCTCGTCAGGCCAAAGACCAGCCGGTGATCAGATATTATGACCACCGTGAAGATATGGAGAAAGTTTGGTTAGAGGAGATTGGTTATGCCAAACAAAATGATTTTATGTCCAATCACGCTAAATGGCTAGAACACTTTCCTAACTTATTTGAAGCCTTAGAGAAAAAAGTTGGAAGTGGTGAAATTCAAAAAACTCGTGGATTAATCTCTCACGATGATGTTAATTTAGATTTTTTGCAGGAGCCCAAAAGGGCGCGTCGTCATATGAGAGTCATACCTTCTGGTTATCACTTCAATTATGATTTGTCTTTGTGGGAAAATAATGTAGCACTTTACTCTTTTGAACATCGCTACATGTTGGTGATTACGGATAAAGCCTTAGCTGAAGTTTTCCACGCAATTTTTGAAATAATCTGGAGTGTATCTCTGACAGCAGAAGATTATGTTAAACAAAAGAAAATTAAATTGAAAAAGAAAAAAAGATAAATAAAAAACTACCTTGAAGGTAGTTTTTTATTACTCGACAAACATATAGTCTGCATAGACATTGCGGGCATTCCAAAATAGCCAGCCGGAGGTACTGCTAGCGTTTTCAGTAGCCTTGATTTGGGCTTTTATTTTTTCTTTATCATAGACAGCGCCGATAGAGAAAGCTTGCAGCCAAGGTCTTATTTTGGCTCGACGATTTTCAGTGGTGGTGCTCGCTAGGTCAAGTCCATAGGCAACCACTGGTCCAGGATATTCAGCTGAATTGGTGTAGCCTAGATAAGTTTTTGGATAATGTGAGGCATACATCATAGGAGAGATGTCATCAAAATAATCCAAGGCATCAATCAAGCGTTGGCCAATATTTAAATCATAATTGTCTTTGGTATTATCCATGACCAGACCAAACATATCTATAGAAAGATTGGTGACACCAGCCAGATTTCTGGATAAATATTGATAAAAACTTTTCATGACCTCATATTTTTGCTGCTCAGGAGCTAGATTGTAGGCGAGGCTAGCCATAGGACCATCACTGGGATAGCGCATGTAGTCAAAATTTATTTCATCAAAGCCTAAAGATACAGCTTCTTTGGCAATATTGAGATTGTATTCCCAGACTTTTTCTTTGGCTGGATCAAGCCAAGCTAGTTTTTTGTTGTCATACCAGATACCGCCGCTTTTGTTGTGAAAGGCCAACTCAGGTTGAGCTTCGGCTAAGACCGGATCTTGGAAGACTGTTTGTCTGGCGATAATATATATATCAGCAGCGTGAAAATCATCAATCACTTGGCGCACATCCATTTTTATTTTTTTAGCTTTGATATCATTGACTTCAGCTATTTGACTATCATAAAGAATATAGCCAGAGTAGTCCTTGATATCTATGACTACGCTATTGATATAGCCTTTTTTTAGTTTTGTGATCAGTGTTTGGCGATAGTCATCAGAGCCAGCCGAAGCAGCGGTCAGATAAATACCGCGCACATATTTTGGCTTTTTTAGGTGGAGTAATTTTTCTGGCGTAGAGCTTGTTGTTTCGGTATTACTGTTAGTGGTATTTTCTTGGTAGCGAATCTGGGCTAATGGTAGTTGATCGGCTACTACAAAAGCTAGGCCCAATAAAATAGGGTAGATTATTAACTTTTTTTTACCAATTGATAGCATAAGTCTATTATATATAAAAACGAAGTGTTTTCATAGGGTTGCTAAAATTGTTATATTTAATTAAAATAGAATATATGCTCAAAAAAAGTATTATAGTTATTTTTATTATATTAGCGGCTGGTGCCGTTGTTTATTTTTGGCCAAAAAATCAGTCTGTTAACGAGCAAAATAGCCAGATAGTACCTGAATCAAAATTTCGGCAGGAAAATATAGTGATTGATCCGGGCAATACATTTTCAGTGATTACAGAAAATATAGGATTGCCAGCTAGCACTACCCAAGCTTTGATGAGGGCCACGGAAGGTGTTTATGATTTAGCTAGTGTCAGGGCTGGTCGCTCGATAGATTTTTTCTTTGATAAGCAGACGGGAGTTTTACAGCAAATGATTTATAATATCAATTCTGAAGAGGAGTTGACCGTTGATTTGATTGAGGGTGCCTACAAAGCTGAGCGTAAAAAAATAGATTATGAAATAAAATTAAAAACTGTTGGCGGATCGATTGATAGTTCACTTTACGCATCAGCTCTGGCCCAGGGCATTGATGAAAGAGCAGTTATTGCTCTGGCCGATGTGTTTGCCTGGAGTATTGACTTTGGTATGGGTATTAGGAAAGGTGATACTTATAAATTTATTTATGAAGAGCGTTATCGCAATGGCCAGTATGTCATGCCAGGGACGGTGCTAGCGGCTAGATTTGTCAACGATGGTAAAGTAGTTGAGGGATTTTATTATAGCGATGGAACGGATGAAGACGGAGAATTGTCAGAAGGCTATTATGATCCAGAGGGAAACTCACTAGAAAAAATATTTTTAAAAAATCCAGTTGATTTCCGCTACATCAGTTCTGGTTTTACGACTGGCAAAAGATATATTTCAGCTTTTAATATTTCTACTGGCCATAGAGCCATTGATTATGCCGCAGCTCAAGGTACTCCCATCAAGGCAGTGGGTGATGGTCGAGTGACCTATGCGGGTTGGAATAGTCAAGGTTATGGTAATATGGTGAGTATCCGACACAATGGAACCTATAGCACAAATTACGCTCACCAGAGTAAGATCTTGGTCAAGGTCGGGCAGATGGTCGAGCAGGGCCAGGTCATCGGCAAAGTAGGGTCAACTGGTCTATCAACTGGCCCTCATCTACATTTTGAAATTGTTCAAAATGGCGTCAAGATCAATCCTTTGACTTTGGACTTACCATCGCAGGAGTCAATCAGTCAGGATAAAATGGAAGCCTATAAAATTTATATACAAGATTGGCAAGCTAAATTAAACTAATATGAGTTATAAGCCACCTTTGCATATTATTAATAGAGAAAAAGCTCGGCCCCAAGAAAATTTGGGACCAAAAGAACGTAGTGAAGCTTACAAAATAGCTGAATTTACTTTGTCCTATCAAATTAAAGGGGCAATGCTGGGTCTGGCTGTCGCTATGT
>JAUPVE010000051.1 GCA_030917205.1 Patescibacteria group bacterium
AGTGAAAACACGAATTGCTACGGCAGCAGATAGCGCCAGTCAAAGTCTAGCCCTGTTTCACAGCCCCCTCTTTACCGAAAGTAAGGCGCTTTTGTGTATTTTGGAGAATAATAAAGAAATAAAAACTTGGCTAGACCTACTGAAACTTTGGTCAGCGGAGCTCAATTTTGATGCTAAAAAAATCGTCACTTGGCCAGATAACACTGAGGCTAGCTTAGAAACTTTACTAGCCCTCCATCGCTTGCAAGATAGTATAGTCTTGACCACCAAAAATAACTTAGACAGTATGACGCCTAAGTGGTCAGCTCTCAATGAAAACAAAATCACCCTCCGCCAAAACGAATATTATCATCTACACGCCTTGACCGAAGACTTATTAAAAATCGGTTTTGAGCGACACTCCCAAGCTTTTGGAGATTTTACCTTTAGTATCCGAGGCTCGGTAGTGGATATTTTTCAAGACAACAAAATATTTCGTCTCAACTATGACGAAAATAAAATTGAAAAAATAATTTATTTTGCTGCAGACTTGGAATATGCTGAGCACGCCATATCAGAAATAGATATTTGGCCAAAATCCACCTATCACAAAGAAACATTCATCACTTCTTTGCCTGAGCAAGTGTTATTAGTAGCAGATTCTGATATATCTCTAGACAAAAATTTAAATAATTCTCAAATTATTTTTGACCCATTGGGCAAAGAATATTTTAAGACTGAATCAATTGATAATATTTTAGGCCAACAAAAAAATTATTATCATTTCCTCGAGCAGAAAAAAAATGAAAAAATAATTTGGCTCACTAAAAATAAATTTTTAGCCGAAAAATTAATCAAAGAAAATAATATCAAATGCTCGCTCTATGACTGGCAACAAGCTTTGAGCTGGCCTCAAGCTATCTATGCAGAGCAACAAAAAATAATCTTGGTCAATGACTCTTTGTTTTTTGCGGAAGATAAAAATAATGACTATGTAGCCCAAGAATTTCGCTCTGATTTTACTATCGGTGACTTAGTAGTCCATCGTGATCATGGTATTGCCCTACTCAAAGAAATGACTACCATGCCAGTCGACGGACTAATCCGCGAATATTTTGTATTGTCCTATGCCGAAAATGACACACTTTTTGTGCCAGTAGATCTAGCTGACAAGCTTGAAAAATACATTGGTCCAGCTAACCCCAAAATACATCGCCTCTCAGTCGGTAATACTTGGCCCCAGACTTTACGCAAAATAAAAGACCAAACTTGGGAACTAGCCAACCAACTATTACTAGTAGAAGCCACACGTAAATTACAAAAAAGTCCAATTTTAAAAGCTCAAAAAATCGAAGCCGAAATAGTAGATAGCTTCCCCTACACTTTGACTCCTTCCCAATACCAAGCTATCCAGGAAACTTTGAACGATCTCAAACAACCCTACCCATCTGATCGCCTAGTCTGCGGTGATGTTGGCTTTGGCAAAACAGAAGTCGCTATCCGGGCAGCCAGTCGAGTAGTAGCCAATGGCTTCCAAGTCGCCCTACTGTGTCCAACTACACTGCTAGCCCAACAGCACTATGATAATTTTGTCAGCCGTTTTCAAAAGTCAGGCGTCAAAGTAGTCTTGATGACTCGCTGGCAAAAAGAAAAAGAAATACAAAGTAATCTGACGTCCATCAATGACGGCACAGCTGACATCATCATTGGTACTCATCGCCTACTATCACGCGATATCAATTTTCCCAAACTGCAATTATTGATTATTGACGAAGAGCAAAACTTTGGCGTCAAAGACAAAGAAAAGCTGAAAAAACACCGAGCCAACATCCATCTACTGACGCTGACAGCTACTCCTATCCCTCGCACTCTCAATATGGCCCTGTCTATGATCAAAGATATCAGTCTGATCAATGATCCGATCAAAAATCGCAAAGACATCATCACAAAAGTAGTAGAAGAAAATGACCAAGTAGTAATCGAAGCCATCACACAAGAATTGGCTCGCCAAGGCCAAGTTTATTATCTCTACAACCAAGTCGAAACAATTGATTTGGCTTACAAAAAATTAACTCATCTTTTACCAAAAATAAAAGTAGCTATTGCTCATGGCCAGCTAGAAGATGAAAAATTAGCCAGCGTCATGCATGATTTTGATACGGGCCAGATCGATGTCCTGCTCTGCTCGACCATCATTGCCAATGGCCTAGATATACCAAGAGCCAATACTCTACTAGTGCACAAGGCCAATCGCTTTGGCCTATCACAGCTACATCAGCTACGCGGACGCATTGGCCGCTCTGATAGACAAGCCTACGCCTACTTCATGCACAGCTCTGAAAAGCTACCAAAACTCGCTAGCCAAAGATTAGGTTTCTTAAAACAAGCTAGCCATCTAGGTGAAGGCTTCAAGGTGGCCAATAAAGATTTAGAGTTGCGTGGTGTCGGACAAATACTGGGCCAAGCTCAATCTGGCAAGGTCAAAACTATCGGCCTCGGACTTTATCAACAACTAATATCTGAGACTATCCGCGAAATCAAAGGACAGCCAGTCAAATACTGGCGTGATGTGGAAATAAAATTACCCATCGACACTAGTCTGCCAATAGATTTCAAAAAAAGTATTGCGGAAAAAATTATTTTCTATCAAAAAATCAGCCAAGAGCGTGATGTAGAAAAGATAGAAAAAAATATTCATGAAGCTAGTAATAAAAATATCAGTGCTTTGTGGCATTTACAAAAAATAAAAATCCTCTGCCAAGCAAAAGATATCATCAATATCAGCACCCAAAAAAGCCAAACTAAAAATTGGCTAGTGATTAATTTTATCAAACAGCCAAATTTAAAAAATATTTCTCTACTCCAAGAATCAAATCCGCACTGGCTCTACCAAAATTTACAAATAAAAATTGAATTTGATTATCTAGCCAAAAATTTATTAACAAGTTTGGAATCCACTATAAATATTTTATGAAATACCATTCCGACCTCGCGCTAAGCGCGAGGTTTCTTGATTATTCATTTCATTCCCCTCTGGGGAATAAAATTAAGAGCCCTGACGCTGTGCGTAGGGCTCTAAGTGCGAAGGTACTTTTCTGTTACCTAGTTTTTATCCTCTCCAGGTTTCGAAAGCACGTTGTATCTCGACAAGGCTGAAATCCACCACTGGATTATCAAGCCCCACAAACAGATAATGAGGAGCAAGCTCCCCCTGATCAACAACCTGCGATCCTATGATGTCTCCCAGAAGCAAACGGCCATGCGTATCAAAGGCACGCATTGCCATCAGAGCCCCGTGGACACGATGATCATCCTGATCAGCAAAGGTCTTGGCCGTGATATCCCTCAAAGGAGGATTCTGGGCCAAGTACAGAATCTCCGCGATCATCTTGGAGCGTTCTTCCATGAACAAACCTCCTCAAACAGTGAGAAAGAACACCTTGCTAAGCAGACAGCTTCAATCTTCCTCGCCACTCATCATCCAAAATCATTTGCTGTTCGAGCTCGACAGACAAGTCATGCCAAATGTTCGACAAGCGACAAGCCTCGAAACCACCTCGTCCATGCAGACGATCATATAGAGCTTCCATGACTGAGTCAGGCAACTGAACAAAAAGATGAAAGGACAAACGTAGGTCCTTCCAGCCAGCCTGCGGATTGAGCAGTCGTAGCAAGCGCAGAGACTCCTCGCTAGTCCAAAAAACCCAGAGAGCCCAGGCCAGCCACAAACGCCGATTGTGCTTGATTTTCTCTTCAGTGGGCATAAAACACCCCCTTTCTTTGAAATGAGCCGAAAATTATGTTATAGTCAAATTGCTTGGCTATAACCATAGAACAAGTATAATCATATAACGTCTGCATTTTATGTCAATTTTGGCGGTCAATAAAACAGTTAGTCGTGACTACCAAATCCTCGAAGAATTCGAGGCTGGCTTGGTTTTGACTGGCCAAGAGGTCAAATCCGTCAAAACTAAACACGTAGATTTCAAGGGCTCTTTCATTTCTATTCGGCAGGGTGAGGCCTGGCTCAAAAAGCTCTTTATCCCCCCTTATAGTAAGGCTGGGATGGCCTTGGCTAGCTACAACCCTATCCGTGACCGTAAATTACTACTCCATCGCAAAGAAGTGCTGAGTTTAGCCAATAAAACCGACTCTAAGGGCTTGACAATAATACCCCTTTCCGTGTATACTAGCCGAAGATTAATTAAGGTAAAGTTAGCTTTAGTTAAGGGAAAAAAGAAATTTGACAAGCGCGCTGACATAAAAAAGCGTGAAATAAACCGCGATTTTCAGCAGCGCCTGAAAAATTATTAATTTATGGGGATGTTTTATCTTCGATGTTAAATCCTTTCATAGATGGCAAGTGGAGTCGGTGATCTCCTAAAAAACGCCTGCTACATAAGTGCAACAAACTTAATTGCGAAAGCCAAAGAGCTCTTACGAGTTCCACAGTTTTCACCAGTCTTAGCCTAACAAGGCTTGACCGTTTACCCAAAGTTCGGCCCGAAATTTTGGAGTAAACGTCATAACTCGGGCTATAAAATACCAAGTGTTGGCCTTGATATTTCAAACAAATTGTCAACTAAGCAGTCAATATTTTGCCAATTCATAGTTGACTGACCAAAAAATCAAATTGGATAAACTTGTAGTCATTTATTTGAGTTTTTGGCAGACAGGGGTGTAATACCCCTCATCTCCACCATTTATTTCTTAGTTTTCAAGATCCCTAAAAGATCAAGAAAAAAATCAGGCTTATAATTAAAAGCAAAAATATTTACACCCCAAGACCATTTTTCAACCGTAATAGATTCGGTGGAAAATCTTACAGACTAAACCAACAAATCCGCGTACCAGAGGTCAGAGTTATCGATGATGCTGGTGAACAAATTGGTATTTTATCTACAGCCGAAGCTTTGCGCCTCGCTGAAGAAAGAGGTATTGATTTGATCGAAGTATCACCCCAAGCTCAACCCCCTGTTTGTCGGCTGATGGAGTTTGGAAAATTTCAATACCAACAAAGTCGTCAAGCTAAAAACAAAACAAAACGGGTTGATGTCAAAGGTATTAGATTATCTTT
>JAUPVE010000052.1 GCA_030917205.1 Patescibacteria group bacterium
ACCTCAATCCTTTAGATCTGCGTCGCTACCAGATCACTCCTGATGACAATGGTCTAAAAGTACTCAATGATTTGGCCATTAGCTTACCCTTGGATAAAATACAAGCCCTCAGTCTAGCCAAAGATGCTAATATTTCAGAGCAAGAAGATGAGTTAGATTTTCAGCAATACAATGAATTACGCAATATACTGGTAGAAAATTATTATAAACCAGAAAAAATAAACGATCAGACTTTATTTTATGGATCTTTATCGGGCCTAGCAGAAGCTCTAGATGATCCCTATACAAAATTTTTTACACCAAGCAAAAAAACACAGTTTGATAATAGCATTGAAGGCTCAGTAGAGGGCATTGGTGCTATGGTTGATATTAAAAATAATATTTTGACTATAGTCACCCCTTTGCTTGAATCACCGGCTTTCAAGGCTGGTTTAATGGCCAATGACCAAATTTTAGAGGTAGACGGTCTAAGTATCCGTAATTTTTCTTTGGATAAAAGTACTAGTCTAATCAAAGGACCACAAGGTAGCCTGGTGACGCTCAAAATTTATCGTCCAATAGATGATAAAACTTTTGAAGTAAAAATAAGTAGAGAAAAAATAGTCATCCCCAATGTTACGGCCAAAAAATTGGATCGTAATATAGTTTACTTTAGCATTGGTAGCTTTGCGCCAAATATGGTAGCCGATTTTAATAAATTGCGTCAACAAAATATTGACAGCAGTACTAGGGGCTTGATCATCGATTTGCGCAATAACCCAGGTGGCTATACTGATTCGGCAATAGCCCTAGCTGATATTTGGCTAGCTCCCGATGCTTTGATCTTACAAGAAAAATTCCGCTCTCATAGTGAAAAATATTATACCCAGACAGCTGAAAAGCTAAATATACCGACAGTTGTCCTGATAAACAGTGCGACTGCCTCAGCCGCTGAAATATTTTCTGCTGCTCTCAAGGAAAATAACCAAGCCAAATTAGCCGGAGAGACTAGCTATGGCAAAGGCACAGGACAATTACTACAATCTTTTGCCGATGGCTCAGCTATAAAATACACCTATTTTGAATGGCTCACTGGTTTGGGTAACTCTGTAGAAAATAGAGGCATTCAACCTGACGTAGAGATAAAAAATGATCCTCAAACAAGTATCGATGAACCACTTGTAAAAGCTCTAGAATTATTAAGATAAAATATATGATAGAATTTGAATCGAGCAAAATGCATGGAGAAGAAATAAAAGATAGTAATGATTTCGGTACTGCTATCACAAATGGTCACTTAGTCGAAGCTGAGGCTTATCTCATGAGCGAAAAAGAAAAGCCATCACAAAGTGGTCATGATGATAAATGGTTAGTAAATAAACTAGTCATACTATTGAGTCAATATGTAGACAAAAAAGACGCATCCTCAGTAGAACGCATCAATCAGTTATTACCAGAAAATTATAGACGCCAAATAATAGAAAATAACTAACAGTTATTTATTTCTTAAACCCCTGACATAGTCAGCGGCTAGCATAGGTTTTTTGCCGGCTGCTTGCAGCTCTAAAATTTCTAAAGCATTAGTACCCGTGCCAACAAATAGTTGCTCTCTTTGTATTTCTATTTCGGCTGGTTTTAATTTTTTACCGGATATTTTAGCAGCTAATATTTTTACTTCCACACCAGACAATTTAGTATAGGCCGAAGGCCAAGGAGTATAAGCTCTTATTTTGTTATTTATCGACTCGGCGCTTTCTTCCCACTTGATCAAACCATCTTCTTTTTGGATCAAAGTACACAAGGTAGCCAGACTGTCATCCTGTGGCATTGGCTTTATCTCGCCAGCTAGATAGGAGGTAATGGTATTTTTAAGCAACTTAGCGCCGCTTAAGCTCAACTTTTCACTCAAAGAAGCAAAATTGTCTTTTGGATCAATCTTTATTTCTTCTTGTTTGAGTAGGGGACCATGATCCATTTTATCATCTAGCTGCATGATACTGACTGCTGTACTAGCTTGACCCGACAACAAAGCAGCCTGAATAGGTGATGGTCCACGAAATTCTGGCAATCTAGAAGGATGTAGATTGATAGCTGGCAGTTCGGATAAATCCAAGACATCCTGTTTGATAATCTTACCGTAGGCTACAACCACAAAAGTAGCTGGTAAATATTTTTTTAACTCTACAATAAAATCAGCATCCAACTTTACAAAAGCGAGTACAGGTACATTATTTTCTTCAGCCCAAATTTTTACTGGACTATCGCTGATTTGGCGACCACGACCAGCTGGCTTACTAGCTCTAGTGACTACGGCTTTGACAAGACCCAATTTGTGTAGCTCTACTAGACTGGGTACTGCAAAAAGAGGAGTGCCCCAAAAAATTATTTTTTTTTCAGTCAACATTATGGTTTTAGGCTATCTAAGATATCTTGACCTTTGGTGATTTCTTCTGCTCGATCAATAAACAAAATACCATCAAGATGGTCAAGCTCGTGTTGTAAAACAATAGCATCCAAGCCACTTAATTTTACCTTTTGAGTCAAACCATTTATATCTTGATACTTGACGTGAATTTTTTTGGCCCGTCTGACTAAGCCAAATATCTGTGGTAAAGAAAGACAGCCTTCTTCACCTAATTCTTTATTTTTGGAAAAAAAGGTAATTTCTGGATTGATATAAACTTCATGACTTTTATTGTCACCTTTGCCAATCACCAAAAATCTTTGACTGATACCCACTTGTGGGGCAGCCAAACCGATACCGTCATCTTGATACATGGCTTCCACCATTTCTAAGACAACTTTTTTTAGATCATCGTTAAAATCCGTGACTTTTTTGGCAGTCCGGCGTAAAAACGGATCAGGATATTTAACAATTTTTAACATAAGATATAGTATAACAATTTTATTACTTTTTGTCAATAATAATAAGCATCTGCTATAATACTAGTATGGATTCCATACAAGACATATTCAAGAATAAAAAAACAGTAAAAGCGCCAGCCTATGTCTGGCAGGAGATGGCTTTAAAAATAATCAATGAACTGGGTGTTCCGCCTTTTAAGCGTAGCTCGGTTTTTAAGGTCTGTAAAAACATGGATCGTAATTTTGTAGAAAAATGCTTTGATGACACCAAGGAGCTAGCTAAAGGCGGGGATGCTTGGCGTTATTTTTTCAAACTAACTAGTCAAAAAGAAAAAAATCCCAAGTAAAAACTTGGGTTTATTTAATTTGAAAATTTTCTACTAAATAACCAATGCCGAAAGGAGCTTGATAGCTCAATTTTTCTGGTACAAAATTAATTTCTTTGATTATACCCATTAGCACTAAGAGTGGTTTGATAGCACACTCTTTGGCCTCTTCAGCCAAAAACTTATCAAACTTTATTAAGGCTTCAAAATCCTTGTCAGCTAAAAGCTTGATCACCTTCTGATCAAACTCCTGAGCGCGAGGCGAGTAGCCAGCCGGAGAGTCTTGATGTAAGCGGTGGGACAAATCACCAGCAGCAACAATGGCGATTCTTTTGTTGTAGCTAACTAATTGTTCTTTGATTAGTTCACCAAATTTCACATGATCGGCATAGTCCAGCTCTTTGGCTGGATGCACTACGCAAATCTGGCAATCAGGTAGATGATTAGCTAGATAAAATAATGGTACACCAGCACCATAATCAATAATTTGTTCAGCTGTCAAAATAATCGGCATTTCTACTTCCGTGGACTCTTTGATTTTGTAACCCAAGGCAATATCATTTTTAAATTCCAAATTTGTAACTAGATCACCAAATCTTTTGAAATTAACATTGACCTTTGGTTGTTGATTGATACTGAAAGCATGCTGGTTCAAGCTATGCGAAGAAATCACCAGTAGAACTTCTGGCTTACGAGCATACAGCTCAGCCTCAACTTTTTGATAAGCTTCGCGAGTTTCTTTGAGATGATTTATATTATCCTTACCCACCTCCGGTATGAGTAGTGGTGGGTGGGGGACAAAACAAGCATGAACTATCATGACTTATATTTTAATAATTTCACCAGCATCATGTAGATTCATGACGCGATCTGAGACATTTTGAATATTGGCCCAAGAATAGCCCAAGGAATTAAAAGTTTCGGCATCACTGACCCAGCGACGCTTGCCATCAGCAATGACATAAACACTAGGATCAGCCACCGCCTTGATCAAGGTGCCGTCTTTGAGTAGAACTGGTAGATCATTGTCATAGGCCTCTAAAACAGTTTGAGTGGTGGCTACTACTTTTAAGGTAGGGAAGTTTAATTTGATGATGACTGGATCGATGATAGGAGATTTGACATTATCTTTGACAAAATAAACGCCGTTGGTCTTGGTGCTACGCAATAATTTACCAAGAGGATACTTGGTCTCAGCGGTCAAAGTTGCACCATCGCTGATTTCATCTAAGTCTTTTTGCTCGACTTTGATAATTTCCTCGGCACTAAAACCCAATTGCCTAAATACTTCGTTATTAGCAATCAATCTTTTTACTAGACCATCAACCAGATATCTTTTACCGCTGGGATTTTCTAGTAGGGAATAATTTGGATATTTGATACTTGGCCCATCAATAAATTTAGCTATTTCTGCAGGATCAACTTTTTGAACTTGTTTTGGATCGTATCTTGAAATCAGGGCGCTATTGTCAGCAAAAAGCAACTTACGACCATCCTTGATTAGATAAACAGATTTAGTATCTTCTCCTGATTTGGCTTGAACTAGAGCGCCGTAGGGAAGTAAAGCCTTTACTATTGGACTAATCTCACCAAAATCATACCTATCCCAAATAGTGGCAAATAAAAGATTGCCGTGTAGATGAGGAGTGTAGACGTAGAGGGCGGCAGTGATACGATTGGCTGGAGTCACCATCTTACCATCTATACTGACG
This sequence comes from Patescibacteria group bacterium, assembly GCA_030917205.1. Taxonomy (GTDB): domain Bacteria; phylum Patescibacteriota; class Patescibacteriia; order UBA1558; family GWA2-36-10; genus CALMZN01. Next base: position 4,883 of record JAUPVE010000052.1, read on the forward strand.
GGCACACCTGGCTGAAAAGGCCTAGTGTGAATATTATCAATATAATCT
>JAUPVE010000053.1 GCA_030917205.1 Patescibacteria group bacterium
TTATTTTTCGCCTCTCCTGGTTTCTGAAGATAAAGCGCTAAATAATATTGTGCCGCCCTTTCTAGATCAATTATTTTTTCTTGTGGTTTATCAAAATATAACCCTCTTTTTCTTTCGTAAAAAAAAACCTAACGTTAAAAATTCTGATTCTAAATCTTTTTGAATTTTATCTTCACTGATCAAATCTCTATTTTTTACTGCTGTTTGAGTATTACTTGAAATAATAATTTTACGCTTAATATCTTCATCTCTCGATTTAATTATTCTAACTAAAACGAAAGCTGCGTTCTGTTTTAATAAGCCTTCATTGTAAATTTCTAAAATTGTGCTCGCAGTTTGGCATCCATTTATAATGGACGGATTATTAATAACTACGCTTTCATTGCCTGGTTTGATGGTAAAATCATCACATAGCAATGTTATACCATTATTTAAATAAATAAACTGTTTGGCAGTTTCCTCATCGCGTAGTGTTTTAGCTATTTCTTCATTAACTTTATTTCTTATAGATTGGTAGGCTCTGACATTGGAGTTAAAAATATTAGGATTATTTTTAGTAATCTCCGCTAAATCACACACATCAATTTTTGCCACTCTACCTTGGACAAAATCAATGTCTGGTAGAATTATTGATGTCTTTTCACCACTACCGATATCCTTAACTATCTTCAGTGTGATTTGTTTAATTGTGTTAGCAGAAACTGGTGCAAATAACAATGAAAGGTTTTCTTCCGTATAAATTTCATATTTTACTTGACCATCTTGTTGATTTTTAAATTGTTCAAGTTGTAATATTAAGTTTTGATGAATTTTTTGCCCATTTGTTATAAATATTAAGGATATGCCATCGATAGCGCCATTTGATAGCCGTTCTTGATATATTTCTGACCTTTTTCTTAATTTAACATTCATATTATCTGATCCTGAATCACCAAGAACATAGTTAGAAATTGCTAAAACAGCCTTATTTATAGCCGACTCATCAATAGATTTATCCGGATTTTCAAAATATTTTGATTGAATAATATATAAAATATTTTCCCCATCTTCATTTTCTTGTTCAAAGACAGCATCTATTCCTTTATCCATGGCTCCATCAGTAATAGCCTCATCTATATCTATATCACTTAACCCAAATATTTCTTGTAACATTAACCTTATAAAACCGATCGATCTATGGCAATTTGATTCTTCGCATATTTTACTAACCTTATGTTTTAATGTATTTTGTAATCGTATATTTGCCATAATTTTATATATTAATATAAATTAATAAAATTTGATACATAAATATCTATGAGGCTATCTCAAAAATTCTTTTAACCAAACTAGTACGCGCATAAAAAGCCCGACTAATAGAACCGTGGCCTGGTCCTTTTGTTCGAGCTTGTATCCACTTACCATCCGAGCCAGTCAATGATTTAAATCCTTTAGTTATAAGCTTATTTCTAATAAAATCATAATCGGCTTTTATTTCTTGTATCAACTCATCATCCTCTGCGAAATCAAAACTGGCAACTTTCAAAAGTCTACCACCCTCTGCATTCTTACCATCCCATTCGACAGCACAAAAAACAATAGCCTTAAGCTTAGACCAGCAGTGACTTTCAAAAAACGCATCTTTTTTGAGTTCTTCTGGGTTAATCATTGTTATGGCCATTGTTTCTTTGGGTACTAACTGTCCTTTTACTTCATGGAAGCTGACTGACTTTAATTCCCAAGAAAGACCATTTGGTGCTTTTGAAATATTTGTTTGCAGTCCAGCTAATCTTTCTAAAACCAACCCTTTCCAACCCTTATTTTGCCTTCCTGTTTCATAGGTAGTAATACCATTTATCAATGCTAGGTCTCTTAAATCTTTACCAATATATTTTTTTAAATTTTTTATAGCGGTAGATCTCGTTATAATTTTCATATTAAAAAAATTATCTTGTTAAGTCCTCAAATCTCTTTATTGATAAATCTAAATATTTTTTCTCTAGATCAATGCCAATAAATTTTCTATCATTCAAAACAGCTGCTATACCAGTCGTAGAAGAGCCTGCAAACGGATCTAAAACTAGATCACCTTTTTCTGTACTAGCCAAAACAATTCTTACTAACAGATCGATTGGTTTTTGAGTGGGGTGCTTGCCAAATTTTTTTTCTGCTGGTCTCGGTGTATTAATTGACCAAACACTTCTCATTTGTTTATTTGGTTTTTTTAAAAAATCTTCTGGCCACTCACCATTTTTCATTAAGCCATAGTTAAATTTATGTTTTGCTTTTTTTTCTTTACGAGCCCAAATAATAGTCTCATGACTAGCTGTAAAAAAACGGCAACTTAAATTTGGTGAAGCATTTTGTTTAAACCAAGCAATATCATTTAAAATATGATAGCCCAACCCTTGAATAGCGTGCCCACATTGATAAATAGAATGGTAAGTACCACTTACCCATAAAGTACCACCTGGTTTCAGGACTTTTTTACAAGCTTCTAACCATTTATAATGAAAATCATAATCGTCTTTAAAACCTTTACTTTTATCCCAATCCCCCTTATTAACAGATACCATCTTACCAGCATGAACAGTAAAACCACCATTTGATAAATTGTATGGAGGATCTGCAAAAATCATATCAACTGACTCTGGTTTAGACTTTGCTAAAAAATCTAAAGCATCCGCATGATATAATCTAAATCCTGATTTTTTATAGTATGGCTTAATCATATTTTATTTCCTTATTAAACTTTCAACTTTTAACTTTCCACCCTTTTTACTCCCTTTATTATCCTATTTTAAAGCCCAAAAGTCAAACCAAAAAATACAGAGTTTTTCTAAGCCTCAAATTATGTTAAACTAAAGTTAACGAAGCTCTAAACATTTAAATTACTTAAAATATGAAAACAAAAAAAATATATATAGGGGTAATATTAGTAGTAATACTGCTAATCATCAGCCTAAATTGGCCACAACAAAAATCAAACAATCAATCAACTAGCCTACTCAAAACAATCGTCACCAATCTCACCAGCAATCAAGCTAAGCCTACTCCAGACGATAAAACTGATCATCCTATGGCCATTGCTAATTTACGCGCTGGCTCCTACCCTGGCGGAGACTTTGTCATTGAGCAAAAATTAGCCAACGGTACTAACTACTCCCAAGCTATTGTTTCCTATTTATCCGAGGGTTTGAAAATATACGGCCTACTGACTGTCCCGCTGGCTCCCATGCCTGAGGGTGGCTGGCCAGCCATCATGTTTGTCCATGGCTATATCCCTCCCAAAGAATACTCAACCACCGGCAACTACCCCACCTACCAAGCCAAACTAGCCCGAGCTGGTTTTGTCACTTTCAAGCCTGACCTACGCGGTCATGGTAAATCTGAAGGTGAGTCAGTCATGGCTCACTACTCTGAAAAATACGTAGTGGATACTCTGTATGCTATAAACTATTTAAAGAAATACCCAGTCGTCAACCCGACTAGACTCGGCTACTGGGGCCACTCCAATGGTGGTGAAGTTGGTTTGCGCGTATTAGTCATCTCCAAAGATATCAAAGCCGCTTCACTCTGGGCTGGTGTAGTAGGTAGCTATCAAGATATGTTTGAAACCTACAATGCCAAAATTGATTTTTTACATGATGCTACCAGTAGTCCGCTGATCATTGGTAATGGCTTGCCTAGTGCCAATACAAAATTCTGGAGTCAGCTTGATCCTTATACTTATTTAGCTGATATCACTGCCAAAGTGGAGCTACAACACGGCACAGCTGATGATAGTGTGCCAGTCGAATTATCGCGTAGTCTAAAACAAGCTCTCGAGCAAAATAATATAACTCCCGATTATTATGAATATCTCTATGATAATCACAATATCGGCAACAATGTAAATAAAGCTTTTGAGCGTAGTATCAAATTTTATAAAGAAAATCTATAAGAAAAACCGCTCGCGAGCGTGAGTCAACGAGCGGTTCTATAAACCTTGAACATGGCCAGGAAAAGGCACTAGGACATCAAATCCCAATCAATCTCGGCCAGACCATTGAGATCATGACGATCGCCACAGATCATGGCAAAGACTGGAAACAGTCCAGGCAGACGCTCTTTAGCGACTATGCGCAAGAGTCTGTTGAGTATCATGGTGAACAGCTTAGATGTTTCATCATTTGTACTGTCCGGGGCCGGTCGACGCTGGGCTGCTTCAAAAAACAGCTTGGAAACTTCTTGATGACGCTCAAATGAGCATTCCGGTTTGGCTAGCTCCTCTAGCAAAAGCTTGATCTCTGTCTGTTGCACAGCTTTACTCCTCTGCTAATCCAAGGAAAAATGAAAAGAGCAATTTAATTTAGCCTGACAAAACAATATTTGTCAATTGTAAAATAAAAAATAATCCCGCTTAAGGGATTATTTTTATACTATATAATATTTTAGGCTTTCCAATCAGTCGCCTGCATCAAACCAAATTTATTGCCCTCAGTATCTTGACCTGCTGCAAACCAGCCAATACCTTCCATTAAACTTTTTTCTCTAAGAATAGTACCACCGTTAGCTTTGACATCAGCCACGGCTTTGTCGATATCCTCAACCAAAATAGTGCAGTCATAAGTATGAAGAGGATTTTCTGGAGTCCTCTGATAGAGACCACCGCTGATACCCGGTTCTTCTCTAGGGCCGGTCTCCAGCATCCAATAATCCATTGGATCGCCTTTTTCTTTTGACATAGCTTGGCTGATTTTCCAACCAAAAGCTTTTTCATAAAACTCTTTAGCCCGACTGACATCATCGGCCTGCACTTCAAAGTGTATGACTTTGTTTGACATATATGTAATTGATTTACTGATTAGTTAACTAATTATTAATATATTTTTCTAAAATTTTATTACGCTCAGGCATACTGCGCGCATGCAAAATCGCTA
>JAUPVE010000054.1 GCA_030917205.1 Patescibacteria group bacterium
TCTTTGTTTATTTTCTCTTTGTTCAACAAATTTTTTAGCTCACCGGCCGTCCTGAGTGCCTGATCTTGATCAAGCTGCATTTTCCAGTTGGCTATCAAATATTTTTCTGTCATATGATTACATCTACTTTACAATATATATATATATAATATCACTTTTTAGGGGATAATAAAATCAAACTCTAAAACCACTGATAATTTTCAAAAACCCAGCCACTCAAAATCTTGGCATCTTGAAAACGATTTTCATGAGCAGAAGATCCCAGGACAACGGTCAGAATCTCTTGATTAGTCTCATTGGCTACCTCTACTAGCAAACAATAGCCAGCGGCCTCTATATAGCCCGTCTTGCCAGCTCTGACATCTAGATAGCTCTTGAGCAAATTATTGGTACTCAAAACTTTTTGATTACGACCAGCTTGCGTAATGAGAGTATAATTTTTTTGGATAACAGCTTTTTGAATTTCACTTTTAGCAAAAGCTACCTGTCCCATCTTCAAAACATCTAAGGCAGTCGCTTGATTAGCAGCATCCAAGCCAGTTGGCTCGACAAAATGGCTTTGTGACATCTTGAGTTCTAGGGCTTTTTTGTTCATCTCCTGAGCAAAAGCTTCGGCTGTCAAACCAGTACTTCTGGCCAAAGCTCTGGCAGCGTTGTTGTCAGAAGCCACTAAGGTGACATTAAACAAGTCCCTAACTGTCACTAGCTCTCCCCGCAAAATATTAGGTTGCATCTCACTGGTTTCATCTTGCTGCTCCATAGTGATGACTTTATCCCAGCCCGGATTATGATCCAAAAAAACCAGGACTGTCATCAGCTTGGTGATACTAGCCAAAGACCTGACTTGATCAGCATTTTTTTGCCATAGGACTAAGCCAGTATTTTTGTCCATAACCGCTGCTGCTTGAGCAGTGATTTTTACTCCCCAAGAATTATTATCAATTTTGTGAGGAATTACTTTTTTTTCTTCTAAGCGCTGATCGCTGAGGGTGAGCTCACTCTGAGTATCATTAGCTTGCAGTTTAATCTGCGGTAAATCATAAAAACTCTGGACAGTCAGATTCCAAGATAAAAAAATAGCTGCTAATGTTGCCCAAACATTCATCCGGTTAGAAATTTAGATAATTAATTTATATAATATCACTTCTATTTACTTGTCTATACTCACCGAGAGGCAAATCTCCGAGTAACAACTTACCCTCTTGTACCCGCTCTAAATGAATAACTTTGTTACCAATTTCCTCCATCATTCTCCTAATTTGTCTTTTCCAACCCTGATGCAAGGTCACTTCAATATTTTTTTCATCAATTATTTTGATTTGATCAGCTTGCGCTAAACCTTCTTCTAGCTCTACACCATTTTTTAGCGCCCTAGCATCTTGATTGTTGAAGGTCTTGCTCACAGTCACGCGATATTTTTTCTTACTCTCATATCTTGGATGAGTCAGTAGATTGGTCAGCTCGCCATCATTGGTCAATACCAATAAACCACAAGAGTCCTTATCCAGACGTCCCACTGGCCAAATTTTTTCATGGGACTGAATCAAGTCAGTCACTTTTTTCTTATTGTGAGTATCAAACAAAGAACAGACATAACCCTCGGGCTTATTCAAAATATAATAAACTTTTTGTTCAGCCACTATCTGTCTGCCACGCACCTGAACAATATCTGTCTCAGGATCTACATTGGTGGCTACATTTTTTTCTACCTGGCCATTGACGGTCACCTGCCCAGCCAAAATCAAAAGCTCTGATTTGCGTCTTGAGGCAATACCAGCTTGGGCCAAATACTTAGCTAATCTCTCTTTGACTGGTGTCTTCTGTGTTTTCATCATTATTATTATTTTCAATTAATCTTTGCAGATTTTCATCAGAATTTAATTTAGTAAAATCTGGTAATTCTTCTACACTGTTGATACCCAAATGACGTAAAAAATCCATAGTGACACTATATAATGGCACTAAACTATCTTTACTATCCTCTAGCTCAATCAATCCTTTGATCAATAAATTACGGATAATCATACTGCAATTGACTCCTCTAATCTGCTCCAACTCCTCTTTGCTGATTGGCTGTCGATAAGCAATGATAGTCAAAGTTTCTAAAGCGGGTCGACTGAGCTCACTGCTTAATTCTTCTTTAAAATATTTATACAAAGAATCAGCGTTGGCTGGATTAGTAGTAAACTGCACTTTTTTACCATTGATGGCCACCTGAATACCACTATCTGCCTGATCATATTTTTCAACTAGCTCAGCAATGGCTTTTTTGACAGCTTCTTCATCAAGCTCCAAAAATTTTGCTATCTCATCCATGGCTAGTGGCTTAGCACTGACCAACATGAGACTTTCAATTATTGATTTAATATTCTGCATCCCGCTTAATTTTAATTTAATAAATTCTTAATAATTTATGCTCCGTTATATTTTTACGCAAATTGTAACGGGACAAGTATATTATTTTTCTGATTTTATAACAATATTTATCTCACCGAAGACATCACTCTGATCGGCTACTATTTCACGCTGTTTGATCAGCTCCAACATCGCCAAAAAACTAACAATTGTTTCCATCCTGTTATTCGTATCAGTGACTAGATGGGAAAATTTAATTTCTAATTTATCTTTCATGAGCTGTTTGAGGTGCAAAATCTTTTCACCAATAGAAACCGCTTTTTGCATCACAACTTTTGGGATATTGACAAAACGCTCAATTTTACTCAAAACATCAATAAAAATATTTTTTAATGAATTGGTATCAATATTGACTGGTGGCACAAACTCCTGCTTGACTGGTAACTTCATCGCTTGCTGACGAGACCAAGACTGACGGTGCTTGTCATTATAAAACTTATTGATATGCCGGCTAGCTTCAAAATATTGTCGATAAATCTTCAATTGTTTTTCTAGTGTTGCCGCGTCATCTTCTGTATCCAAAACTAAATCTGGCAAAAGATATTTGGACTTGATATAAATCAGTCTAGAGGCAATCAATAAAAAATCAGCCACCTCTTCGGAAAGCAAATTGTCAGACTCCTCAATAAAAGTAAGATATTGATCGGTAATTTGAGCTAAGGATATCTCAGTAATCTGTAACTTGTTTTTTTCGATCAGCTGTAAGAGCAAATCCAAAGGACCTTCAAATTGTTCTAAGGCAATTTTGTGCATTATTTATTCAAATTTCTGTGAATATTATATCATTTATCTTATATTTTTCCAAATTTTTGCAGAAATAAAAAAAGAAGGGGTTGTCGCAAGTGGGTGCAAGCGAACAACCCCTCCCGTGAGGTCCAGACGAGGAGAAGCATCCGGACCAACAATCAATGCTTTGATAAGCAGTGAGTGAAGTAAGAACAGATATATCTTATATCATATATTATAAATATTGTCAATACAGTATACTATGTGTTAATAATTTTTAAATAAAAAAAGGCCCCGCGCCGATGAGTACACGGGGCCCAAAGCCTGCTGCCGTCTGTGAGCCGCGCAGTCTAAGGGTTATGAGCCCGTAAAGAACTGCCACCGGCAGAAAACAGGCTTTTCAAAATCTGACATGTTCTTTGAAAACCACTATAATGATAAATCTATTCCAGAAAAATAACAAGAGTCAAACTACTTCTTGAGAGATAATTTTAATTCATCCAACTGTTCCTGAGTCACAGCAGAAGGAGACTCCATCAACGGATCACGATTATCAGTAGTTTTTGGGAAAGGAATTACTTCTTTGATGCTTGTCTCGCCAGCCAAAATCATCAATAAGCGATCCAAACCAAAGGCAATACCACCGTGTGGGGGCACGCCATATTTGAAAGCCTCCATCAAATGGCCAAATTGGCTCTCAATTTCTTCATCACTGTGACCCAAGGCTTGAAAAACTTTTTTCAAAATTTCTGGATCATGAGTACGAATACTACCACCGGCTACCTCGTAGCCATTCAAAACCAAATCATATTGATAAGCTCTAATGTCAGCTAAATTGCCTTTTTCTAGATCAGATATTCTATTTTCATCAAAAGCTGTAAAAGGATGATGCACAGCACCCCATCTTTTATCACCTTCTTTGTATTCAAACATAGGGAAATCTACAACCCAAGCAAAAGCTAGCTCATTGGCATCGTTTTTATCTTTCCTTAAATCTGGTTTATCAGAATTGTATTTTTCCATTGCTTCTTGGAAGCTAATTCTAGGAAAAGGTGTAGACTGAATTTTTTTATCTGGAGTCACGTTTTGCACCAAATCAATTACCAACTTTTCTACCATAGATAAAATATCCTCTTGTCCGATAAAACTCTGCTCAATATCAAGCTGGGTAAACTCAGCTTGTCTATCACCTCGCTGATCTTCATCACGAAAACAGCGGACAATCTGGCAATACTTGTCCATGCCCCCGACCATCAACATCTGCTTGTACTGTTGCGGTGACTGCGGTAAGGCATAAAATTTGCCAGGATAGTTGCGTGATGGCACTAAAAAGTCACGAGCACCCTCAGGCGTACTTTTAGAAATATAGGGAGTTTCAATTTCTAGGAAATCCTGCTTATAAAGCTCTTGTCTTAAATAATTTATTACTTTGTGTCGTAATATAATATTATTTTTTAAGCGTTCATGACGCAAATCTAAATAGCGATATTTCAAACGCAATTCTTCATTGGCCTGACGCTCTTCATTATCAATTTCAAAAGGTGTAGTTTCGGCACTAGATAAAATTTCTATTTTTTTAGCTAGCAGCTCCACTCTACCAGTCGGCATATCTTCATTGATCTGTTTAGCTCCCCTGGCTTGGACTATACCAGTTATAGACAGAACAAACTCTGTCCTA
>JAUPVE010000055.1 GCA_030917205.1 Patescibacteria group bacterium
GGAATCGTAGCGCAATATCTTTTGGACTTTAAAAGCAGTCATTTTACAATTATTTCAATTAATATTATACTATATTTGCTTCGATTAGTAAATTTATGCTTGAACAAATTTTTGGCTCAGAGACACGTACTAAAATATTAAAATTTTTCTGTATCAATGCGCAGGAGAAGTTTTTTATTAGGGAGCTTTCTAGACGCTTGGATCTCCAGCTCAATTCTATTCGTCGGGAGCTTGATAACCTCGAAGTTTTTGGCTTTTTGAAATCCAGTGAGGATAATGGCAAGAAGTTTTATGAGGTCAATCAAGATTTTCCTTTATTCTTAGAAATCAAGAATTTAGTGCTCAAGGCTATCAGTATCGATGATATGTTTTTTGCTGATAAGATGTCCAAGGTCAATGGTTTGAAGCTTTTGGTTTTTACTGGCATGCTGACCAAGGCACCAACGATGACTGATGTTTTGATCGTCGGTAAGGTCAAAAAAACTGATTTAGACAAGTATCTGAAGAAAATTGCCCAAGGCTTGCCACATGAGCTCAGGGTGAGCTTCTTGACACCGCAGGACTATATTTATCGCTTGTCTATTGTTGATCGTTTTATTTATGATATTTTTGCCCACAATCGTATTGTGGTGCTTGATAAAATTTCTAAAGAGATAGGTAAAAGTTATTTAGATGATATTAGTTTTAAACATTATAAACAGGCAGAGAGCGGAGTGGTGGCTGATAAAAAATAAAAAGATTATTTATCACTTGCCATTTGAGCTCAATTTTGACGAAGATCAAGTTTTGACTAAACTCTTTTTTTTATTGAAGAAAAATAAATTATCGATTGTCAAAGTCAAAGCTTTTGTTTTGCTCTTGCAGGATGCATCATTGACTCAAATCAAGGTCAGTACAGCTACGATCAACGCTTTGGCTTGGCAAAATGAGGCCAAAGCCTATGCTGATTATAGCTTCCAAGGAGATTTTCAGGATTCTTTAGCTCAGATTTTAGCTAAGCTGGCTAAAATAAAAAAGTTTAAGCCCCTCAAAGTGGTCTATGCCCGTGAGCCAGAGATTACCATTAGTCAGAAAAAGAATAAATTTGAGTTGGTAAAATAAGCGTGTAGTTATGTGAAAGTGCCTGCACCGTTAAACAGGCCGCTTGGCGGCGTTTAACGGTGTGGATAAGTCCTATACGCATTTTAATAATTTATGTTGTAATAAAGCCTAGTTCTGTGGATAAATTAGGTCTTTTTTTATTGACTAAAAAGGTCATGGTGGAGTATAATGTATTTAACGAACACAAAAGTGGTGAAAAGTGGGGGATTAATTATTAAAGCTGTGGATAACTTAAGATAAAATGTTCATCGGTGAATACAAGTATAATCTAGATGACAAGAATCGATTAGCTATTCCTAGCAAATTTCGAAAGTTTTTTACTGATGGGGCAGTTATTACCAAAGGTTTGGATAATTGTCTTTTTATTTATACAGCCAAAGAGTGGCAAAAGCTGGTTGATAAACTAGCCAATCTGCCAATTTCCCAGGCCAAATCCCGAGCTTTTTCTCGTATGATGTTAGCTGGAGCCATGGATGTGCTTTTGGACAAGCAGGGACGCATTATTTTGCCTGATTATCTGAAGCAATTTGCCGAACTCAATAAGCAAGTAGTTTTAGCTGGCTTATACAATCGTCTAGAAGTCTGGGATGAAAAAGCTTGGTCCAAATATCAAAGAGTTTCTGAAAAAGAAAGTAATCAAATCTCCGAAGGCTTAGTAGATTTAGGAATTTAAAATGGATTATCAGCACCGTAGCGTATTGCTTAACGAGGTCATAGAAAATATTCAGCCCCAAAAGAATCAGAATTTTATTGATTGTACATTAGGGGGAGGGGGCTATACCGAAGCGCTACTAGCTAAAAACGGGCCACACGGCAAAGTGTTGGCTTTCGAGCTTGATGATAGAGCCATAAAGCATGTCACTGAGAAATTAAAGAAGTACAAGGATCGTTTGATAGTCGTTAATAATAATTTCGCACATTTAAAAGAAGCGGTTGAAAAAAACCGTAGTAAGATAGATAAAATTTCTGGGATAGTATTTGATCTTGGTCTTTCCTCTGATCAACTGGACCAAGCCAAAAGAGGATTTTCTTTTCGCGATGAAGCTGATCTAGATATGCGTTTTGATACCAAACATCAGACAATCACAGCTTCGGATATAATCCTGACTTACCCAGAGAAACAAATTGAGAAAATATTGCGTGAGTATGGTGAAGAAGTGAAGGCCAAAAAAATTGCCGCCGGATTAGTTTCTTGGCGACAACAGGATAAACAAAAACAAAAATTGGTAAAAACTTCCATGCTTGTCTCCACCATACTTCGCATATTGAATATAAAAGAAAAAGATTTACCTAGATTCAAACGCCATCCTTTGACCAAAGTTTTTCAAGCTTTGCGTCTAGAAGTAAATCAAGAATTAGTAAATTTACAATTAGCTTTGCCACAAGCTGTCGATATCTTGGCCCCGGGCGGGCACCTGGCAGTGGTCAGTTTTCATTCGTTAGAAGACCGGATAGTAAAGAATTATCTCAAAGAGCAAACTGGACAGTGTCAGTGCCCGCCCGACTCACCTATCTGTACCTGCGACAATCCAGCGGTATTGCAGATAGTGACTAAGAAGGCTATCAAGCCTAGCGCAGAGGAGATCAAAGCTAATCCGCGCAGTCGTAGTGCACTGCTGAGAGTAGCCAAAAAATTATAAAAATAAAAACAAATATGCCACACAAAACAAGCAAATTAGCAATTTTAGAAAATATGCAAAAATTTAGTCATTTATTTCTGATCTTAACTGTAGTTTTTTGGATGGCTAGTTTATTTTTGACCAACTATAGTAATGGTCAAAATCTCAGGCGCAGTGAAGTGACAGCTAATATTCGCACCACTGAAGATGAATTGCGTCTTTTGAATGCTGAACTAGGAGTTTTGCAGTCCATCGAGAGAGTGGAGCAGGAGAGTCAAAGGTTGAATTTGGTGAAAATTGATAGTGCTAATATAATATATTTGAGCGCCGCTGTAGACAAGGTGGCTCTAAAATAATCCCTAAACGGCATAGATTATGAATATCGGCCGTAATAATCAAGAGCAAACTATTGCTTTCAGGATCAATGTTTTACAAGGGATTATTTTTTTATTTGTCCTAGTAATCATTGGTCGTTTATTTTATTTACAAGTCATCAAACATGACTATTATTTGGCTTTGGGTATGAGTCAAAGAGCAGTAGATCAAGAAGTAGTACCAGAAAGAGGTCGGATCTTTGCTCTGTCTAGTCAAGATGAAAATAGTGATCTTTATCCTTTGGCGGTCAACAAGGTTTATTATGAAGTAGCTATTGATCCCAAGATGATTACCCGCCCGCAAAATGTGGCGGATATTTTAGGTAAAATTTTGGAGATTGACACGACAGTGATCAAAGAAAAAGCTTTGCGCACTGACAAGCGTTATGAAGTGATTGCCAAAAACGTCACAGAAGATAAAGTTGATCTTATCAAAGCAGAATTTAATATTTTATTAGATGATGTCAATAAGGGTCTAGCTAAAGAAAAAAAATTGCGAGGTATTCAGGAATTAGGACTTAGTTTGAAAAAATCCATTTTACGTTTTTATCCTGACAAGGACCTTGGTGCTCATGTACTAGGCTTCTTGGGTTTCAATGAAGACGGAGTCAGTCGAGAGGGTAAGTATGGCTTAGAAGCCTATCTTGATGATGAGTTGTCTGGTCTGTCTGGCAAAATAAAAGGTGAAAAAGATGGAGCTGGTGTTTTACTGGCTGGTAGCCAAGCTGACCAAGCTAGACCAGGCTTAGATGTCGTATTGACCATTGATCATACTGTCCAGTACAAGGCTTGTCAGGCCTTACAGAAATCTGTGACCAGCCACTCAGCCGATAGTGGTACGGTCATTGTGATGGAAACAGAAACTGGAGCTATCAGAGCGATGTGTGATTATCCTAGTTTTGATCCCAATGATTACGGCAAGGTAGATAGTCCTGATGTCTATAATAATTTAGCTGTTTTTCAAAATTATGAGCCAGGCTCAGTGATGAAGGCAATCAGTATGGCTATCGCTATCAATGAAAAAAAAGTGACGCCAGAAACTAGCTATGAGGATACCGGTGAAATAAAGTTTGCTTTTAACCAAGTGATTCGCAATGCTGGGGACAAAGAGTATGGCTGGGCTGATATGAAAAAAGTCTTGGCCTTTTCTATCAATACTGGTGTTGTTTTTGCCACCCAAGATGTACCTAATAAAATATTTCATGGTTATATGGAGGATTTTGGTTTTGGTAATCCTACTAATATTTTATTGAGTCAAGAATCAAAAGGAGATATTAGTTCTTTAGAAAAAAAAGGAGATATTTATAAAGCCACCGCCTCTTATGGACAGGGTATTACAGTGACGCCTTTGCAGATGATAAATGCTTTTAATGTTTTAGCTAATCGTGGTAACCTAATGCAGCCCTATATCATCAAAGAACTGCGCTACAATGATAGTGTGGTAGAAAGTTATTACCCTAAGACTATTAGGCAAAATGTGGTCAGTCCGACGACAGCCTCACAAATATCGGCCATGTTGGTCAATGCAGTAGATAGTGAGCATGCAGTAGCTGCGCGAGTACCAGGATACTATGTAGCTGGAAAATCTGGTACGGCACAAGTTGCCAGTATTGGTGCCAAAAAGTATGATTCCAATGTTACTATTCATAGTTTTATTGGTTTTGCACCAGCTAGTAAGCCCAAGTTTACTTTGCTAGTAAAACTTGACAATCCGAAGAC
>JAUPVE010000056.1 GCA_030917205.1 Patescibacteria group bacterium
TTCGATAGCCGCGGTATCTGCCACCGCTTCGTAGTGCCAGATTATTTTTTTGACATTAGCAAGCGTTTCCCAGAGGGTGATATATTTAGGGATATCGCTGACCATGAGGTGTATTTCTAAATCATGCTGAGCAGTGATTTTTTTGATATCAATAGGCTTGAGGTTATTTTTATTTTTGACAAAGGAGCCATCCATGATATCAATTTGCATATAGCCAAAAAACGGTGCAACTATTTGCCACTGTTTCAAGAATTCTTTTTTATTTTTGGCTAGTATAGCCGGTACAATTTTCATTAGCTTAGTTTTTTTATTCTTCTACTATGTCTTTCTTCTCCAGAAAATGGGGTCTTCAAAAAATGATCGACAATATTTAAGGCGTGGTCAGTATTCAAGAAGCGTCCAGCTAAACAAAGTACATTACTATCGCTGTCGTGGCGAGCTACTATCGCAGCTTCTGCCGAGAAGCCTAGAATAGCGCGGATTTGTTTGTAGCGGTTGGCTGTGATGCACATACCATGGCCAGAGCCACAGACCAAAATACCAAAGTGATCCTTGTGAGTAGCTACAGCTTTGGCTACTTTCTTGGCATAGTCAGGGTAGTCATCGTCGGCTACTAGTTTATCATCGCCTAGATCTTTGTAGTGTAGACCTTGTTCTTCTAGGTGTTTCTTGATAGCGGTTTTTAGCCTAAATCCGGCATGGTCAGCCCCTAAATAAATTGTTGATTTCTTTTCCATAGTTTTTGGTTTTATTTTGCACTATTTTACTAAGTAAACTTTAGCATATTTTGGCAAGTTTTACCATTGACCGATTGGCTTTTTTTTGTTATACTTGGCGGTGTTTATTTGATAAAAAGCTATTTTTTGCCAATATCTCCCTGTAGTTTCCCGCCTGTGGCGGGACCCCGCCAAAGCGCTTTGCGCGTCGGCGGTGGCAACGGATAATTGACTGTCATCAGGGGACAAGAGTAAAAGTGAGTTATTTTAAAGTTTATCTCCCTGTAGTTCAACGGATAGAATAGGAGCCTTCTAAGCTCTTGATCGAGGTTCGATTCCTCGCGGGGAGACCAGAAAATTTGTTATAATTTATTTACATGGTGCCTATGGTGTAGAGGTAACACAGCAGGTTGTGGTCCTGTTATCGAGAGTTCGATTCTCTCTAGGCACCCCACCAGGAAGTTAGCTAGAAATAGCTAATTTTTTGTATTAATATATTAATATTGAATTAAATAATAATCTTTGCTACACTGTTCGTGTTTAATATTAAATTGAAACATATGATGGTACATCATTGGTTTAAAAAATGCTTTTTATCACTGGCAGTTTTTACACTGTTTTTTTCCGTTTCATCGACAGCTTTTGCGAAGGTTGAGGTGATCCGGGACCCAGGCACACAGCGGGTAGTTGCCCTAGAAACTTCCGCTTTACCATTGCAGGCTATTTCATCTTCGGTGGCAGGCAATGCTTCTCTGGCGCTCTCACACAGGGAAATAGCGGATCGTTTTATCTATCAAAATCTTAGCGTGATGGGTATTACTAATCCTGCTACTGAACTTATTCCAAGTTCATCGGTCACAGACCAGCTTGGTATGAGTCATATCCGCTATGAACAGAAACATCTAGGCGTGCCAGTTTTTGGCGGGGAGATGATTTTACATGTCAGTCCCTATAGTGAGGTAACCTTTGCTACCATGAGTCTGGCCGATGGTCTTCCTTCTAAAGTGACTCCAGCTATATCCGAAGCTGAAGCTTTGAAAATTGCCCAAGCTGAGGCTGCAATCGATGCCGGAAAAAACGCCAAGCTTATTACCTCTCCAGCTAAGCTCTATATCCTTCCACTGAGCATGATACAGAATACATCCAACTCGGACACTTTTCTAGCTTGGGAAATAAAGCTTTTTGAAAAGCAGAGTGGTGGCTTTTCAACTAACTATTACATTAATGCTTCCAATGGCGCAGTGGCTTTAAAATTACAAAATAAAGAGACGCTGAATCGTTCGGCTTATGACTGCGCTGGTGGTACTTGCCGATTGGACTTCTACAACTCCACTTACAATTATTATTTTGGACGATCAGAATCAGCTCCTTTGCGTGGTGCTTCTCCGATTACGAATTATCTCAATACAACACCAAGCACTGATGTAGATAATCTCCATAGACTACTTGGCTCAGTACATAATTTTGTATCTACAAGTTATGGAATCAATGGTGCCAATAATCAGGGCGGATCAAGTACGGGCTTAAGTCCAAACGATCAGTCCCGAGGCTATGTCCATTGGAACAGCTCAATCTGTCCAAACGGTGCTGAGTTTGAACACCAATATGGTGATTTTCATTTTTGTCTTCAGATGACCGCTCCTGATACAGTCGGTCATGAGTATGCGCATGCTGTTGTCTTTCATAGTTATAAAGATAGCTCCGGTAATCCGGTCGGCACGCTTTACAACGGACAGACTGGTGCTTTAAACGAAGGCCACTCTGATTTCTTGGGTGAGCTTTTTGAAAGCTACGATACCGGCACAACTGATTGGAAGAGTGGTACCAATTCTGCTTGGACTGTTCTTTTTAATCTAGCCTATCCACCCGATGCTGGCTATCGCACTTCACCTACTGGCAGCGTGATTCCCTATCCTTACCGCTGGTATTCTCCTGGTGTCTATTGTGGAACTTCCTATGACAACGCTGGTGTCCATGTAAATGGCTCTATCATTAGTCACATGTTTTATCGTATGGCAGTGGGTGGCGGAGAAAATGGTTGCTATGTCCATTCAATCGGCACAGAAGCGGCAAAACAAATTTTCTACCGCGCCTTTGCTATGAATTATCTGAGTCGAACAGCTAGTTTTGCTCAGGCTTACAGCGCTTTCCAACAAGCTTGTTCAGATCTATATCCTGCTTCGACCTGCGATCAGGTCAGGACTGCTATGCAGGCAGCCGAAATAAATCAAGGCGGACTATGTAGTGGAGTAGCAGAAGCAGCTCCGGCCTGTGCTGCTATGGCTGTCACTAGCTGGTCGACATTGAGACCAGATCGTAATGGTGGCGCTCCAGTAGAGACTTTTGATTTTGCTCCAGGGGAAACGATGATCGTCCGTGGTTGCGGTAATACACCAAATCGCTTGATGACTCTCAGTCTACGTCGTCATTTTGTCACTCCTCCTAGCCAGTTTGCGGTTGGCTCTGTCTGGTCTTCACAGCTTCGTGCTCCTGCCCCATTTGGCACCACCTTTAAGGTTACGGCTACTACCGGAGCGGATGGTTGTTTTGAGACTAGCTTCCCAGCTCTTTTTCAAGAAATCAGAAATGACGTTGCCCAGACAGATTATGATATTGGTGTGGACGGCGACAACAGCGCTTTGTGGGAACCATGGTCAGATTCCATGCTTCAGAGATCTGGCTCGGCGCTACCGGGTATCAAGATTGTGCCACCTGTAGATGGTGATGGTGTTTGTAGGTCCAATGGCCAGCTTCCTTCCACTACTGAAGATTGTATGAATGCTCCGCTTGATTGTGGCTGCGCTGCAGGACAGGGTTGTGCCGATGTTGATCCTAGTGAAGGCACTCTATATCAGTGTCGCCAAATACCACCAGCCTGCTTCTTAGCGGGAACCGCTATTACCATGAGTGATGGTTCCAGTAAGCCTATTGAAGAAATAAAAGTTGGTGATCAAGTACGATCTTTTGATGAGATTACTGGTCAGTTTGTCCAGGGAAATGTAGTCGGTCTTCGTGGAGATGATACCACTGAATATATCTTGTTAAATGGAACTACCAAGGTCACAGCCAATCATCGGTTCTATGTGCCACTTTCCAGTAAGGCAGTGATGATGAGTACAAGCTTGTCTTCTGATGTGTACGGTGGGGAATGGATTGAGATTGGCAAGCTTCGCCCAGGAGCCATGCTACTTGATCAAGATGGCAAACCTATTGAGATTAAATCAATTGAAAGAATAAAGGATAGTGCTCCGGTCTTTAACTTCCAGGTATCTCCTTATCCGACCTACATTGCCAACGGCATTGTGGTTCATAACCGCAAAGTTCTAGAGATGGCAGAAGCTTTGGGTGACGGACAGTAATAGTGGTCACTACCACTTCATCAAAGAATCATTCCACTCGGAATGGTTTTTTGATATACTTAAAAATATTATTAAATTAGTAATTATGGAATTTTTAAAATCTTTATTTAAAAGTGACAATTCTTTTTTTGATGAAATTACAGTAGAGTTTTTGGAAAAGCAAAGACAGAATCATCTTGGTGATGAATATTTAAAATGGTTGCGAGGTAAAAGTGGTCAACTGGAAGCTATTTTAATAGCGACAAAAGCCAAATCAGGTATAATTCCAGCTCAGTGGCAAGATAAGTTGCTTCTTGTTCAACAGACTATTGAAAAAGAGCGATCTTAAATATATTACTATTAAAAAACAGCTTTAGCAGAAAGTTGTTTTTTATTATTTATTAGTAAATCTATCAATTAAATAGCCATAATAGTTGGTCTATGTTATGCTCTAATAGACAGACGCTATTTAATTATTAAATAAAAATATTATGGCACTTTTTATAAATTGGTTAATTTTAACCTTAGCAGTATTGGGTACTGCATATATTTTACCAGGAGTTACTGTTGGTGGTTTTTGGGCAGCTTTTATAACAGCTTTAGTTTTAGGTGTTATCAATGTAGTCATCAGACCAATTTTATTGTTTTTGACTCTACCAATAAATATTTTGACACTGGGTATTTTCACTTTTGTGGTTAATGCTTTGTTGATACTCTTGGTGTCGGCCATTGTTCCTGGCT
>JAUPVE010000001.1 GCA_030917205.1 Patescibacteria group bacterium
TTTTAAATAAGCCGTGGTCTGTGGTCCAATACCCCAAATTTTTTCTACTGACAAATTAATCAAATATTTATGAATATCCTGACTGGACATGATAGTCAAACCGGATGGTTTTTTCCATTTGGAAGCTAGCTTGGCCAAGACTTTCGTAGTGGCCAGACCGAGAGAAAAAGTCATGCCCAATTCTTTATCTAAAGTTTCTTTTATTTTAATAGCCATCTCCTCATAGGACATATGCATCGGTCTTTGCAAGCCAGTCAGCTCAGCAAAACACTCGTCAATACTATACTCCTCCACTGCGCCCGTGAAGCGACGAACTATATTGTACATACGCAACGAAAACAAACTATAAGTTTCATAGTCCGAGGGCAACATTATGACTTGTGGGCATATTTTCTTGACTTCAGCCAATCGCATCCCTCGCGTGACACCCAAAGCCTTGGCTTCATAGGTCAAAGACGAGACTATACCCCGCTCCAATCCAGTGATCAGCGGCTTACCTTTATAAAAAGGGTTTTGCGCAATCTCGCAAGAAGCAAAAAAACAATCGCCATCAATATGCAAAATAGCCCTCGGCCAAGAATGTATGCTCAAGGCTCGCATATTAATATTTACGAACTACGCCTTTTACTACAGCGGCAATCTTGAGATCTTGTTGCGGGTAAATATTTTTAAATTTTTTATTCGCTGGTTCTAGAAAAATCTTCTTATTGCGCACACGCAAATATTTCATAGTCCAAGCATTATCTATTTCGGCTATGACTATATCACCATCGCGTGGCGTGGCACTACGATCGGCGAGCACCATGTCACCCGGCATGATACCAGCATCCTTCATCGATTCGCCAGTGACCTTGAGAATAAAAGTAGCTTCTTTGTTTTCTATCAAATACTCCTCCAGACTCATAATATCCGATAATTCCTCCTCAGCTGGCGAAGGAAAACCTGCTTCCACTGTACCCAAAATTCTAGGCTGGCTATACAGCTGCTTAGGTAAAATATGACCTTGCTCATCCTGACTGATAAATCCCTCCTCGACTAATTTTTTGATTAACTTAAAAACTGCGTTTTTGGAACGATAACCCAAAAGCACCATCAACTCGCTATAGCTAGGCATGCGACGCTGTTTTTTATAAAATTTTATAATCTTATTTTTATGTTTTTCCATATATTAGTATTATAGTGAACGATTGTTCACCTGTCAATGCTACAAAAAAACTACCTAGCAATATAGGCAGTCTCATATCTTGATAAAATACTTAATTTGGTGGGGAAGACTTATGACAATTTCTGTCTGCTTCCCCCTGTTTAGCGCTGTTCAGCCTTCAGCTCCTGCAATCTAGTCAGTAGCTGAATAATCTGCCCGAGACTCTTGTTACCAAAAAGCTGATGCCAGTGATAATGCTTATCAATATCAATGAGTAGCAAGTTACTCGGGTGATTTGAGCCTCCTAAAGAAGACGGGGTAAGGTGGTGATGGTTGCGATCTTGATATCGCTTGAGCTTGTGCTTCCTCTTGCGTTTACGGCTTTTCTTAATGACCTTGCCTCCTTGCTGTAGACAGAGCTAACTCTAAATTGTCCACCCACAAAAGTGGGTAGTGGTGAAAGAACATACCAGGTGTGAGGCCTAATCTAAAAGCATATCAGTACTTTTGTCAAACCAAAAAGCATCTCCCTGGGAGATGCTTTTTTATTAGATGATAAATCCACCAACCTGCTTGGACCACAGGCGTTGATAAAAACCATCGGGTATTTTGAGTAATTCTTGGTGAGTACCCTGCTCCACTATCTGCCCCTTATCAACTACTACGATCCTATCCATCTTCATGATAGTCGATAGACGATGAGCAATGACAATGACGGTTTTATTTTTCATCAGATTGGCCAAAGCTTTTTGAATCAATTCCTCAGACTCAGAGTCAAGACTACTAGTTGCTTCATCTAGGACCAAGATAGGTGCATTTTTTATAATCGCTCGAGCCATAGCGACACGTTGTCTTTCACCACCAGACAATCTTACCCCACGCTCACCCACAAAAGTGCCATAACCTTCTGTAAAGCCCTTGATGAAGTCATGACAATGTGCCATCTTAGCCGCTTTGACTACTTGCTCCTGACTAGATCCCCATAGACCATAGGAAATATTCTCACTCAAAGTGCGATGAAACAAAATTGGATCTTGATTGACTAAACTGATATTTGACCACAGACTCTCTTGAGTGACCTTGTTGATATTTTGACCATCGATATTAATCTGTCCATCAGCTAAGTCATGTTGGCGTAGCAAGATACTAGCAATAGTAGATTTACCACCACCTGATGGTCCGACAATGGCTACTTTTTCTTGAGGCCTGATAGTCAGATTAAAATTTTTGATAATCTGTCTAGTTTGATTGTAGCTAAAACTCACATCAACAAATTCTATCTGACCCTTATTGACTTTGAGTTGCTTAGCCTTGGGTACGTCGACAATATCATGGGGAGTTTCTAGGACCTCGGTCATCTCTTGAGCATCAGCCATAGCCTCGTAGTAGTATCTGATGATGCGACCAAAATCCCACAAGCGATCAAACATATTTATCAAGTAGGCTTGAATCAAAACAAAGTCGCCAATAGTCACACTACCACCTCTCCATAGATGCAAAGCATAAAACATCAAACCAATCTCCAGGCCGATCATCATCAGAGTCTGGACAGCATCAAAATAATTTGTCAGATTCCAAGTAAAATTACGCAAAGATTGTAGCTGTCCCGTGACTTTACGAAAAGTATTATTTTCTCGTTGGTAGCCGTTGAACAATTTTATATTCAGCTGATTAGTGATGGTGTCAGCCAGTACTCCACTGACCTTGGAATCCAGCTCGCTACGCTTCACATCATATTTTAATTTGTAGCGACTAAATATAAAATTGATGATCAAAAATATCACTACCCAGAGTAAGACAGCTAGACCCACCCAAATATTCCGACGAGATAAAATATAAATAATCAAAGAAACATTGATCAAGATTGGAATCAAATTCCAAACAAAGACATCCATGATAGAGCCAAAGGAATATACAAAACGATTTACTTTCTTGACTAAAGAGCCAGCAAAATTATTATTGAAAAAAGAAACTGAGTGCTTATGCAAATAAGCAAAACAAGAATTAAACAAATCAGCCATGACATGAGTCTGGGAATAGCTGGCCATGAAACTCAAAGCTCGCCAACAGACCCAACCAGATAAATCAATGAGTAAAATAGTGAGCAAGACTGTCGTAAACTGCGACATGCTGGCCATTTCACCACTTTGGGTCAATAGATCAAAAAACTTTTTATAATAAACCGGGCTCAAGACATTGGCTACTGATGCCAAAATAACCAAGATGACAATCAAAGCAAAAATCACCCTATATTTCAGGGCGTGCTGTAAATAATAAGTAAAAGTCTGCTTAGTGAGAGTTTTGTTAATTTTGTCTGCCATAAATATATAGACGGCTATGAAGCCAATTTATTACAAAACAATATCTAACCTCGAGCAATCAAATAAACAATATAGGCAACATATATCAAAATAAATAGTACCCCCTGCCATCTTTCTAGTATGTGTTTCTTGCCGATAAACATGACTGTAAATAATAGAGCGGTGGTAAAAACTAGAAAATAAATATCAAAATTCATGATCGCTGAAAAATTGATTGGATGAATCAAAGCACTGACACCTAAAATCCAAAAAATATTGAAAATATTGGAACCAACTACATTACCCATGGCAATATCTGGATTTTTTTTATAGGCCGCCATAGCACTGGTGGCTAGCTCTGGCAGTGAGGTACCAATGGCTACTATGGTTAAGCCGATCAAAGCTTCACTGATACCTAGCTGTTTGGCAATCAAAATAGCCCCCTCCACTATCCAGTTACCACCGACAGTCAAAGCAACGATACCCACTAGGACCATAAAAACTGAAGTAGCAACTTTTAACTCCTTCACTTTTTCTTCTTGGCCAGTGGCTTTAGAAATACCAAAAGTGTAATATAAAAATATTATAAAAAATAATAAAAATATAGCACCATCAATCATGCTTAAAACATTTCGACTGGCTCCATCAAGCAAAATATCATTGGCCATGAACCATAGGGCGAGTACTGCCAAAAGGCTCAAAGGTATTTCTTTATAGACAGTTCCCTTTTTAACCGCCAAAGGAAAAATAATAGCCGAAATTCCTAAAATCAATAAGATGTTAGCGATATTTGAACCAACTACATTACCGATGGCGATGTCGCTATTGCCCCGTATAGAAGCCATGATATTGACTATCAGCTCAGGCGCCGAAGTACCAAAAGCCACGATAGTCAGACCAATGACAATGTTGGAAATTTTGAGTTTCCTAGCTATAGAAGAGGCGCCGTCCACTAGCCAATCTGCGCCCTTGATCAGTAAGACAAAGCCGACTACAAATAAAAAATAAGTAAGCATAATTAAATTATTTATCTACTATAATATAGCATGAGCTAAAAAATATAGACAGTTAGTCACCGATGAATAACTGACTAGGATCCAGCCACTCAGACAAGCGCTCGGCCTGACTGACGTAGCCCAGCAAAACTACAGACTCCCCCCGATGGATGCTAAGGTGCAAATGTTTTCTTTCGCCATCAGTTTCTGCACTATAGCCTTGACCTAATACGCCCAAGCTTTGACCGGCTTTTAACTCTTGGTTGATCTTGGCACTGACACTACTTAAATTCAGGTGGCCATAGACCACTGTTACAGCTTGTTTATTTATTTCACAAGCTTGTATTACTACACCTCCGTAGCCAGTAGCTTGTTTTTTTACTAATAACTTACCAGAGCAAATAGTATAAATTGGCACAGCAATATTTTGTTCTACCTCGGTCGTTTCAAAATCCACTCCCGTGTGATAGCCAGAAAATTTCTCTGGACTGACTGGCGAATTACTAGGAGATATCTTGAGGCCAAAAGGTTTTTTAGTCACTCTCGTTATGGCACCAGAAATTGGTTCAACTATTTCTTTTTCTTTACTTGGTGCTGTGGGCTGCGCTGATTCATCAGCTGTTTGTTCCACAATCTGCTCAGGCTGAGCTGGCTGATGAATCTGCTCCACTTGCTCAACTGGAATAGCTGGTGCTTTAAATTTTTCGGCTAATACAAAATAGACCAGCCCACTGAATATCAAAATAAAAATACCGACTATAAATATCTTACGCATAAAAATTATCTACTAATAGCCAAAGCAATCATAGCCAAAACCATAAAAACAAATAAATAAGCTAATTTATAAAACAAAAGCTTCACGGCTTCTTTTTTTTGTCCATCTAAATACCACATAATAGAGCGCCCAAAAATGGTCATGCCCATAATGGATACTGAAAAAACCAATAACAATAAAAAGACTACCGGGCTCAACATAGTATCCTCTGGTCCAAATATTTTCTCGGCCTGGCTAAAAAATACACTAATAAATAATACATACAAAACCGCAGCTAACACCTCAAGCAAAGCATAGCGCAAAATACTTTTTTTATTCATATTTTTAAAGGGTTAATGATATTTTTAGTATAACAAATAAAACCGCCCTCGCAAAGCGAAGACGATTTTATAAGGTGAGTAATGAAAAAATTATTTAACTTGGTTTTGAGCGTTAGCAGTACCAAAACCCTGCCCTCTCATGCCCATGCCCTTACCGCCCATGTGACCCTGACCCATTGGACCAAACATACCTATTTCCTCAAAGATAGCCTTGGCTTCATCGGTCTTACCGGCCTGCATCAATTGATGAGCCTGAGTTAGCTTGTTGAAAGTATCTTGGTTGATCTTTGACTCTAGATCAGTAGCTTGCTGACGCATTTCCACTACTTTAGTGTTCATGGCTGTCTGCCAAGTAGCATAATCGTTGTTGGTGATAGCTGTCTGCACTGTTTCACGATTATCATTGACCTGAGTATCACCACCACGCTTGCCCCCAAAAGCAAAGCTAGTGGATGAAACGACCAAGGTAGTCACTAATAGTCCTAAAAAAGCTGCTAATAAATATTGTTTTTTCTCCATAAGTTATTTGTTAATTATTAAATGGGAATTGGCCTAACTCCTCTCGCATTAGATTATACGCTAACTAACAAAAAATTATTTCAAAATAAAATTATGGTCGAAAAAACATCGGTGGTGGAGGTGGTCCGGGTCTTTTGACCCAAGGCTTGATACTTTCACAAATAAACTTATCATCATCTGACATCCGGCCAATCAACATCACTCTCTGACCAGTCTGAAACTCATCAGTACTAGTACTAATGGTCCATGATCTACCACGAAAATCTTCAACTGTAATAGCTTCGGGACCTATGTGAGTGATAATGCCGGCCAAGTGCCCATTGTCTGGCTCTACCAACATGCGACCACCCTGACGAAACATTTGTTGATAAAATGGCACACGCCTAAAAAATGTATCTTCCAATTTCTGACCCAAGCCCAGCGAATACATCGCCACTCCCAAAGCTATACTCAAAATTACACTACATACTACTATGATGAAAGGGTGGTATTTGTAGCCCCGTTTGGTATTTTTGAAATCATACCAAGCCAAAAAAGAAAACAATGACAAGCTCAATAACCAAAACAAAGGTAAATTGACCCACAATCTTTTCAGGGGGCTAAAGCCAGGTGCCATCTCTACCCAAGTAGCATGTTGAAAAATAAAGATAGTAGCCGAGGCAGCCAAGCCACCCAAGATAATAGCCAAGCTAAAAGCTAGCCATAGTAGATAATTTTTGAACAAAAACTCCCAGCGTTTTTTGGGCTGAATATTTTGCTCTTTTATTATATCTAAAATTTCTTGACCAGTATTTTCCATATATTTATTGTCTAAATTCTTTTTCTAAATTTTTTTTAGCTCGACTCAACAAAGTGCCAACTGTACTAGTCGGTTTTTTGATAATATCTGATATTTCTTCGTAGCTCCTATCTTCTAAATACTTTAAAACTAGCACTTCTTTATACTTCAAATCTAAACCATCTAAAGCTCTGGACATTTTGTCCCTCAAAATCTTTTGATCCATGTTTTGACTAGCATCAAAGTCACTAATCAAGCTCTCACAAGATTCTAAGTCTAGATCAAAAAGTGATAACTGTGGTCGGCTTTTATTTTTGCGATAATTGCTCACTACTTGATTATGCGTAATGCGATAAAGCCAAGAAGAAAATTTTAAGTTCTGATCAAAATCATTTAGGTTTTGATAAACCTTGATAAATACCTCTTGTAATAAATCTTGAGCATCGTCAGAGTTTAAGCCAGAAATCCTGCGAATAAAACGTAATAATTTTTTTTCATAGCGCTGGACCAAATACAAAAAATTCTCCTGATTCTCTAAGGTCAGTTTTACTAAATCTAAATCACTGTGTTCGGCTAACTCCTCATTGACCACCATGTTTATTATTACGCCAATACTAAGCTATTTATTTCAGAGCCGTCTCTAAAGATATACCAATGGACTAACTACAGCATAACAAAAATAAGCTCTAATTCCAAATAAAAGCTTACTACAAAAACCAACTGAAATACTAGACGCGCTGTAAAAAAAGACCCTGGCGAAAAAAATCGCCAGGGTCTTAAATATTTAATAAACTATTGTTGAATCGGATTGACTTCTGGATCAGAAATAATTGGCGCCGTATTTGTACTCACCCAATCTCCATCTTGGCAGACAAACCCATCTCTATCTTGCTCAAGATTAATCCACGTACAATTAGAATTGACCTGTGCCCGAACATTTGGCTCTATACAATACCAGCCAGCTGGACAAGTTTCATTGACTCCAACACAACGACCATTAAAACAACCATAGGGACAATCATTAATTACTGACCTAATTATTCCGCCCATTGGTCCACTATAATCATCTTTTTGAATTGAATACTGTATGAGATTCTTACCACCATCAGATGGATTAGCTGTGCAAGCATCCTCTTTATAAATATAGGCCAAGTTCATAGAAGCTTCCGAATCAAAAGGATTACCCCTGTCATTAATATTTTTCACTGTACCGGCTACATCAGGATCTTGACTCTGATCATTAGACCAACTAATCACATAATCATAGGTATGCAACCAATATTCTTCTGATGGGTCACTCCATGTACCACCGTTACAGTAAGGATTATAAGCTAGAGCCCTATATTTATACTCTTTATTTGGATAAGTATCTAAATCTCTATACACATTGTTTGTAGCCTTGACTGCTGTCCATGGACCCCATTCATCAGTACCAAAATCATCTCCATTACCTATTTTTTCGCTACGCTGTAATCTCAGTGTACTAGAGGTGGACTCCATCCTCATAATATTAAAATCCACGCTATTTCTTAAAACAGATTTGCCAGAAAAAGTCAGTCTTGGTGTAGCGGGCTTGCAAACAGAAGAGGTGCTTGATAATTTCGTATTTCTAGTGGCGAGTGGCACTAGCGCAAATAATCCCGAACTAAGAGCAAAGGTCATAACCACAAATAATAAAATTTTTGTTTTGATTGGCACGCCAACATTGACCTTGGCCTTAACTAATGTTTTTTGTTTTGAAGGCATAAGATTTTGAATTGTTTATTAATATATTTACTTTATTATTATACCACATGACAGCTCTAAATTAAAAATTTTGTTTTTTATAGTAATTAATTATAAAAAATAATTTTAATTAATACAAAAAACCCTCGGCCAGCTAAACTTGTCGAGGGGTTAAGTATTTTATAAATATTAATTTACTCTACTGCCTGATGTGGCAAAAGTGGTAATTCAGTTGCTGGACAAGTGTTACAACTAGCGTAAATTTCCGAAAATGTTGAATACCTTTGAGAGAAATCCGAACAATAATTAGAATCATAATTATCACATGATGACGGATAACAACAATTGAATATATCTGCTACAAATCTTTCAGAAACTGGTTCATAGACATGCTTTCTTCCTTTTTGGTCAACTCTTTGATGAGCTTGACTTGTAAAATTAAAATCTGGTGTCGGTCTATACCCGGCCCCCGAACAACCAAGATAACAACCAGTACCAGCTATACAATCTGTGCCCATGTTGTGGTCAAAATCAAAATTTCTTATACATTGCCCACCAAGATATTGATCTACAGCTTCTAACCATAAGCACTGATTAGACCAAGAGTGGGAATTACACTCCGCTTCATTTAAGAAATTTGTACAAGTGGAAGTCGGAGCAGCTAATGGTTCGCCACTACACCATTTTGAACAACCAGGACTGTTATCGCAGTTTGGTATACTATATGACGGTATCATTATTTGTGGCACCCAAGTCTGATAAGCAAGAGCATATTGATCAAATAAACCAAGGCCATGTCCTAACTCATGTATAAAATTTCGCACCATATGCGCAAAATTATGCTGCCCTTGCCTATGAAGTGCTGAAGCCTCTAAACTGCCGCCGCCAAAGTTATATAAAGCTGGATCATCATAGCCAATAATCGTATGAGTGTGCAGTAAAATATCGCTGGCTATATATTGAGGGCACTCGGCTTCAGCCATTTCTTTGTATAGATAAAACGAATATTCATTTCCATTAGAATAATCAAAATTATAAGGAGTAGAAAGCATATAAATATTAACCTTACCAAGATTTGACTTAAATGGTTCTATAGTCAAAAGACCGTAGCCCTCAATTGTACTAGTACTATACAAAAGTCTATTTACATCATTTTCCAAGTTTTTTGCTCGATTATTTGGATCAAAAACACGTCCTGACCCCAAGAAAATTTCATTCTGATTATATCCAGAACCAACAAACAATATATTTATAGCATCAGCTGGCTTGGCCCTGCCAAATATTTTATGACAATATGTTTTATCTACAATATTATTTCTATCATAAGGCAAACCCATATCACCTATCTCATTAGTAGATGGGGTAACAAAATTATTCACACTTAACCCCGCCATCACAGCCATACTAGCCATCAAAAACATCGATAAGAGAAGTAATGTTTTGGTTCGAATACTAATATTAGATTTAGTTTGCGTTGTAATTTTGGTCGGCTTACTAACTCTTGTTTTCTTCATAAAAATATACAAATTAAAAATTTTGTTTTTTAAAAAATGCCATTACCTCCTGCAAATCCTTGAGGCTCACCTTGACTACTGATTTATTATTCACATTATCTAGTCTGACTTTAGCGGCTAGCTCATCCATGATATCTATGGCTTTGTCTGGAAACACCCTATCCTTAATAATAGTAGAGTGCTCAACAATTTTCTTGATGATTTCATCACTGATGATTACCCTGTGATATTCTTCGTAGCTTTTTTTCAAGCCTTGTAAAATCTTGATAGTAGCCGCTTTACTTGGCTCCTCAATCAAAAGAGCATCAAAACGCCTTGTTAGAGTGGTGTCTGGTAAAATATATTTTTTGTACTCATCAATGGTAGTAGTGCCAAGCATCTGTAATTCTCCTCGAGCCAGTGGTGCCTTGATGATATCGTCAGCGTCTATAGCCCCCTCTGCTCCCCCTGCTTCGACAATAGTATGTATCTCATCAATAAAAACAATAATCTGCTTATCCATAGCGATGATAGTATCGATCAAAGTTTTGAAACGATTTTCAAACTCACCTCTATATTTAGTCCCGGCTAAAACTGCTGACATCTCAACCTTTAGAACCACTTTATTCATCAGTGAACTCGGCACTTGATTATCAGCAATAGCCATGGCTAGGCCCTCGGCAATAGCGGTCTTACCAATACCGGCCTTACCCACCAAAATAACATTATTTTTTTTGCGACGAGATAAAATTTGGACTACTCGACGAATTTCTGTATCACGACCAATGACTGGGTCCAGTTTTTTTTCTCTGGCTAGTTGGGTCAAATCTTGAGTGTACTTAGCAATCACTGGTTGCCAATTTTTTTTAGTAAAAAAACTACTTTTATTAGTAGCTGTTTCTCCTGAATCTTGCTTGGGATCTTTTTTTAACAAATACAAAGTGATCATCAACCAGGCAAAAGCCAAAAGCCAAAAGGTATTATTAAAATATGTCATGCATATATTATAACATTTTTTGCTAACATAAAAAATACCTCTTTGAACTATTTTTATTTAGTAGTATAATATATACATTATTAATCATAAAAGATGAAAAATCAAAAAGTTAAATCTATCAGCAAAGTAAAAATTACTAACCAAACAAAAACTCTTCTAGCAACTTCCATGATGTTGGTAGCTGGCCTCGGTATTTATTTTGCCTTTGCTCTGTCTATGCCAAACAATACTCAAAAATCAACCATTAAACAGTTGAATACCGACAATCAGCTTACCAAGGTAACATCTATTGATAATAAAAATCCACTCATTGCTGAGCAACTAGGTTATGATAAAAAAATAAACAGCTTAGGCGAAAGTGTATTTTATCCCGACCACGCAGAGGGTTGGCCAGTTTTTACCGGAGATCATATGTTTGTTCAACCACCATCTATTGCTGATATAAATAATGACGGACAAAAAGAGCTGGTAGCCACTAATGAATCTGGTACCTATGCTTGGCAAAAAAATGGTCGTATAATTGAAGGTTGGCCTTACTTGACCACTCCTTGGAACAATTATTTTGCACCAGCACTTGCGGATACTAATAACGATAATAATTTAGAAATATTTGGTGGCGGATCAGCTACTAGCATTTTTGGTTTAAACAATGAGGGAGCCTTGTTAAATGGTTGGCCATACCCAATATATTATAGTGCTGATCATTCATCCATAGCTTATGATATTAATAGGGATGGTAAAATAGAAATAATCGGGGGGCAAAGATGGCCAGGGCAAAAAGGCGGAGTCTACGTTTGGGATGCCAATGGCGTTTTACTTCCTGGTTGGCCAAAAGAAATTACTGAATCTGACCACATAAACAGTCTGGCTATCGGCGATATAAATGGTGATGGTGGTTACGAAATCATTGCTACTGGTGGCTGGAAAATATACATCTGGGACGCCGCTGGTAATTCTTTAGGAAATTGGCCACGCACCTTAGAGCCATGGTCGCAAACATTTCCAGGACACCCAGGCACTTATTATAATAACCCCCTGTCATTAGTCGTTGGTGATATAAATAATGATGGACAAAATGATTTAGTTACTTTTACTTATAACTATGCTTATGATAATAATTTAAAACGTATTTGGGTACACGCCGTTAATATAAAAGGTCAAGAATTGCCTGGTTTTCCTGTAGAAATACCCAATCTCTATGGCTACTTTAGACCTGGCTTAACATTAGCTGATTTAAACAAAGATGGTAAGCTTGAAATTATTGTTCCTACTTTAACAAAACTTTTAATAGTCCATAATGATGGATCATTTAAATTTTTACCTGACGATTTGATACCTGGCGCAGCATACATTGGATTCCGCGGTAGCGTAGTGGCTGATATAAATAATGACAATGAGATGGAAATATTATCTCCAATTTATATGGACAATGACACTTGGCAAAATGGTAATGAATGGGGCACAATATACGCTTGGAACGCTGATAGAAAGATTGTCGATGGTTTCCCAATCGAATTACCTTGGACCCCCACCTCTGGATTATCTATTGAAGATTTAGATGGTGATGGCAAAATAGAAATAAGTGGCGGCTTTGCTGAATACAATGAGATCGGCAGAGTTAGCCGAGCTGGAACATATGTTTTAAATCTACCAGGTACCTACGATGCAAAAAAAGTTGAATGGGGAACTTTTGCTCACGACATAAAAAATACCAACAATTACCGCCTCAAAAAAACCACCATTATTGATACTGATTTTGTACCAACCACTCAATAAAAAAATTTATTACAAAATTTTTAAAATAAAGTATTAAACATAAACCCCCGCATTGATGCGGGGGTTTAAAAAAATCAATTGATGGTTATTCAAACTACAACCACTTTTTCTTGTAAAAAAGAAAGAGAAAAGCACCGACCGCTACAAAAGAAATAAGTAAAACATAAATAAAAGCAAAATGGTCCGTGGCAAAAGGTAAGGTCACATTCATACCAAACAAACTAGCCACAATAGTAGGGATGGTCATGATGATAGTAAAAGCGGTCAAAAATTGGATAGTCCGATTCAACTTATTAGTAAACAAAATCTGATAAGAATCACGCAAACTCTTGATACTCTTCAAGTTGACTTGGCAAACCTCGGTCGACTGCCTGATACTGATCACCATGTCATTCAAGAGATCACTATCCTCTTCTTCTAGTTTAAAATAATTGCCGGCTAGCATAGCCTCGAAAACATTGCGGACTGGAATCAAAGCGGACATATATTGGTTGAGTAAATCTTCATATCTGATCAATTCATTGATATCAGTATCCGTAATATTCTCGATTTTTTTCTTCTGGGAGGCTACTAAGTTGTTAACCTCACGCACCCGAGCTGTAAAACGCTGAGAAATTTTTAAGAAAATATGTATCAGTAGCTTAGCTTTTTCATCAGTAGCAATAGCCAAGCTATTTTTCAAAACATCTTTGATAACCTTATCCTCAAATAAGGCCAAACTAATAAAATATTTTTCGGTGATAATAAAAGTCAATGGGGTGGTATGAATAATCTCCTTTTCATCAATCTGCTCGCGCGGTATGCGCACGAAAAATAACAAAGTCTTTTCTTGTCTTTCAATACGTGGTAATTCGTGCAAATCCAAAACGTCTTGCAAGTCCAATAAATCCAAATCGGACATATTAGCTAACTTTTCCAAATCATCATGCTCAAGATGACTGGCGTTGATCCACACACCATCTTTGATCTTTTCAATATTTTCTAAGCGATTAGTTTTAGAGTTTTTAAAATATATATTTAACATGAGCTTATTATAGCAAAAAACTTAGCTTAAGACTAACTGTATTTTTTATTTTCTGCGAATAAACTAAGTGAAATCGAGCTAAGCTCGATAAAATTTAAAAATAGTCTGCTCACGATCTGGGCCAACAGAAATAACTTCTATTTTACCTCCAGTATATTGCTCCACAAAATCTACTATAGTCTTGATAGCCTGTGGCAAAGCTTCATAATCCTCAATACCAGAAATCGCTGTCTGCCAGCCGTCAAACTCCTGATAAACTGGCTCGCAATTATAAAGTATTTCTGAAAAGCGTGGAAAAAAATCTATTTGCTGACCAGCCTTCAATTCTTGCCCGGCATAAAAAATATCTGGACCAGCATATTTGTAAGCCACGGCTAATTTGATTTTAACAAATGTATCCAAAACATCTACTTTGGTCAGGGTGAGGCTAGGGCCATTGTACTGCATGGCATATTTCAAGGCGACTAAATCTAGCCAGCCATTGCGACGAGTGCGACCAGTGGTCGCTCCATACTCATCCCCCAACAAGCGCACTGCTATACCCAAGTTCAGTTGATCATCGCCCGCTAAATACTCTACCACTCTGCTTGTGTGCTCAGTTTTTTCTTGATCCTTGGTAATACCTTTTGCACAGTATTCCTCAGACGGCTTGCCACCAAACTCAGTCGGAAAAGGACCATTGCCTACTCTAGTCATATAAAAAGCTTTGGCAATACCAAAGACATGTTCAACATCACCCTCTCTCAAACCAGCCCCTCTAGCCAGACCATCAATAGTACAATCAGAAGAAGTCTGAAATTTAGTAGTCCCAAAATCAATGGACAGTAGTGTGCCTTGAGCTCCTTCCAATAAAATATTTTTTTTAGCCTGCAAGGCTGTTTGAACAAAATTTTCTAAATCAATAATATATGGTTTCAATCTAGTGGCGAAATCACCAGTATATTTTTTTACTATCGCCTCGATATCCAAAATATCTTCGGGATGAAAATATATACCGCCACCTAAATGTGGGTGTGCTAATACTTCTTTAGCCGCTTCTTTATCCAAAGCAGCCAAAATATTTTTCTTGCCTTCTAAATATTTAGTCAATTTTTCCCGAAATATTTCGGGATTGAAAATATCATTGAGAAACAAAGAATGCCGAGCCGTATAGTCAGTATAGAGTGGCCCAATACCACGACCTGTTGTGCCGATCTTCTGCACTTTGTCACCCATACGATCAATCAAGATATGAAAAGGCAACATCAATGGAGCCTGGTGACTGATTTTTAAATGTTTCACTGACAAACCAGCGCCTTGCAAAATATCTAATTCATCAATGACAGCCTGCGGATCAAAAGCGACACCGCGACCAATAATATTTATCTTGCCATCAATATCATGCAAAATACCCGAGGGTAAAAGATGAAAAATATGCTTTTGATCTTTGACTACGATAGTATGACCAGCGTTGGCTCCACCAGTACCACGGATGATGATGTCGGCCCAGGTGGATAACAAATCTACCAATTTACCTTTGCCAGTATCACCCCACTGGTTGCAGACCACTGCTACACACTGCTTGTCACTCAAAAATTTTTTTAGTAAATCTTGTCGCATAATTTTATACTCAATAATCAACTCCATCAGTATAACAAATAGCAAAATAAAGGCCAGTCTCTACCAGTCCTGCACCCCGACCAACAAACTCTTGGCTCCAGCCTAAATTTGCGCTATAATATTAAAGATGTACAAAAAGTCCAGAAAAAAGCCTTTGTACCCAAGCCTAGTCCTTAGGCTTTTATTTTTTAAAAACATTGTTTTTGTCCCTATCCCGTAATTTACGGGATATTTTTTTAATCTTTTTTTGCGCGTTAGCTAGTCCACTCACCCTGCCACCGGAGGTTCAGACATGAGGCAAATCGTTCTTTTCCAAACCGAGGTACCTATCCAGGGCTTCGCCTTTCAGGCCAATGAGGAATACAGCTTTCAAATTGTCGATCTACAGAGCGTCAAATGGCTCTACTACCAGCATCAGAAGTTCATGACCCTCAACCGTTTTACGGTACTCTTTATCGATCAGCATTATGCTCAGTGGATCGACGAAGAAAAACACCGAGCGGCCTGACAAAAACCCCGCCCAGTCTCTCACAAGAGTCTGAGCGGGGTTTTAATTTTATTAAAAAAGTTTATAACAATCCCGCACCAGTCAATATACCCCAGTACATGGGAATCATAATTAGCAAGCCAATTAGAGGTAAAACAAAAAATACTAAACTCAAAATAAATGTCCATTTAAAATATTTGCGAATTTGTTCAATGGATTTATAAATTGAATCTATTTTAACCTCTTGTTCTTTTAATTTATTCAAAATTTCTTGTTCCATTTTTGTATGTTACTTTTTCAAAATAAAATCAAAAATAATACCCGACAATAAAGCTAAACCAGAGGAAATAAAAATAACATAATTATTCCACTTTTCTTTAGAGGTCACCAAAGTATCAAGAATATAAGCCAAAGCTTGATGGTCTGACTCATTTAATTTTTCCGGATGATCCAGCTTTTCACGCAAACCATGCTCAATGATGACTCGTGAACGCTTTTTTGATATATCAAAACGATGAATATAATAAATGATAAAACCAATAGTGCCGACATACCAAGATATCTTGACCCAAGTATTACTATAAAAATTCAAAATAATAATAAATCGGTAGCATAGAGTAGCTGTGATGCCTATCCAAAAGTACATGAGACGTATTTTCTTGGAATGAGTTTTTAAATTTTCCATATTTTTTGTAAATGATTATACTGTAAACAATTATAGCAAATAATTATGAACTAGACGATTTTTATCTTACTGACCATCAACTCAGCAATAGAGTGCTATTATACCCGGTATGTGCTATGCTGAACTTACTGTCACTCTAAACAATTAAAAACATA
This sequence comes from Patescibacteria group bacterium, assembly GCA_030917205.1. Lineage (GTDB taxonomy): Bacteria > Patescibacteriota > Patescibacteriia > UBA1558 > GWA2-36-10 > CALMZN01. Next base: position 16,773 of record JAUPVE010000001.1, read on the forward strand.
AATATATGTTGAGCACAATTGCTATCATTTTAATTATCCTTTGGATAGTTGGCTTAGTCTCATCAAATACCCTCGGTGGATTCATCCACATACTTTTGGTCATTGCTATCGTCATGATCTTATTGCGCCTCATCAAGGGCAAGAAGATCTAGTAAAGCCAGGGTATAAACTACATAAAATAGAAAATAAAAAAACTTTATTTTTATAAAGTTTTTTTATTGATCCGAGTATTATCTCTTCTTACTGTGTGTTTTTTTGGCTTTGGCCTCTAGCATTAATCTCTTTATTTCCAATCTTTTTTTAGTTTTTTTGGAACTGGATTTCTGCCTTGGACCGACTGCGATTCTATGCATATAAGTTCTTTTATTTAATAAGTGCTATTATACCTGATTATGAGAATAAAATCAAGGCTAAGCACTAAAATAAGCTTCTTTTATTCCTCTATTAATCTCGCTCCGAGTACTCCCTATCACCAGAACCATCTCGACTCTGATCCTCATCTTGATTATCACCCCTATCATTTGACCTATCATCCTCCTGCTTGTTTCTAAAATTTTTATCCTTATCAGTCTTATTATTTTTTGGTGCTGACTTGATACGCTCCTCGTCATCACGGTCTTCATCAAAGTCATGTTCCTCGATAGAGTGTCTAGCTTCATCAATTTTTTTGATCATGCTCTCATCTTTTTTATCTTTAGCAATATCACTGATGCTATTCAGATATTTGACCATAGACTCCTGTCTATTTTTCAAATTTTCCTTGCTAGCTTTTGAATTATCTACATTTTCAATTTTCTTGGAAGTCTCTATGGCTGAATCAAAATTATTGACCGCCTCGTCAATACTCTGCTCAATATTATTTTTGGACTCTTCTTTTTGATCATCACTTTGCTCGCTATCTTCATGCTCCGCCATATTCAAGGCTTCTTTGAGGCGACGCTCTGACAATTTATTGAGTGTCTCTACTTTAGCTTTCTCAGTCAAAGACAATTGTTGCTCGACATTTTCGATAGTTTTCTTCAAGGGATAAAAAGTATGACCAGGGGTGATATGATCATTGTTGACAGCATACACTGCTGTGCTACCTAGAAAAACAATTATAACCAAAGCAGATAGCGATAGTTTGGCAAGCAGTGAATGTGGGTGCAAAAAAGTCCGACTAAATATTTTTATTTTTTTCAATAACAAGAAACGATAGATTTTTAACTTGATCTTCCAATCAGTTTTTTTACTCATTTCAGCTTTGGGTAGCTGAGATAATTGTTTTTCTAAATTTTCCATACTCATTATTTTATTGCTGTAAAATATCTCTCAATTTAGCCAAGCTACGACTCATCTTGGTACGGATAGCACCCTCATCTTTTTCTAGTAAAGCAGAAATTTCTGTGTTTGATAGCTGGTCAACAAAGCGTAAGAGTAAAACTTCTTTATCAGAATCGGACATAGTATTGATAGCGCTGAAAATCCGCTGCAACTCTTGTTTCTGATCTATCTGCTCAAACTCCCCAGTGACTATAAATTGGTCTTCTAAAAGCTCTATCTCTCTATGGGCCACGCGATAATGATTGACCAAATGATTGTGAGCAATGGCAAAAATCCATGATTGAAAAGATCTTGTCTGCTCAAAAGTATCAAAATGATCTAGGGCTTTCAAAAAAACCTCCGAAGTCAAATCTTCGGCTATGGTCCGATTAAAATTAACTCTATACAAAAAATAGACAAAAATTTTATTTTTATATTGTTCATAATAGCCGAGAAAGCTATTTTGTGGCTCTGCCATAAATATTATACAAATAAGTAGTCAAAATGTATCACTACCCCAAAACATTACAACAAAACACCCCACCCTGTCTATATATGTAACAAAATCTGTATGACTTTGTAATAATTTATAT
>JAUPVE010000057.1 GCA_030917205.1 Patescibacteria group bacterium
ACTGTCACTACTTTCAAAATTCTGGACTCAGGATTCATAGTAGTTTCCCAAAGCTGAGTAGGATTCATTTCACCCAAACCTTTGTAGCGTTGCATGTTAAGTTTTGGAGATTTTTTCGTTTCTTTTTCTGTTTCCTCTTCCTCTAACTCCTGACCTTCTGAATTACTATTTTCACCAACCAACATATCCATGTCACCAATATTCAATTTTTTCTTCAATTTTTCTAGATCTTCTTCATTGTAAACATATTGCACTTCTTTGCCTTGCTGAATACGATAAAGTGGTGGCTGAGCAATATAGATATGCCCTTGTCTGACTAATTCTGGAAAATGACGATAAAATAAAGTCAAAAGCAAAGTCCTAATATGAGCTCCATCCACATCAGCATCGGTCATGATAATAATACGAGCATAACGCAAATCCTCAATATTAAAAGCTTCTGAGATATTGGTACCTAAGGCAATAATCAAAGACTTAATTTCATTGTTAGCGAGCATTTTATCAAGACGCGCTCGCTCTACATTCAAAATCTTACCACGCAAAGGCAAAATAGCTTGAAATCTGCGATCGCGACCTTGTTTAGCTGAACCACCGGCCGAATCTCCCTCAACAATAAATAGCTCTGATTCCTTTGGATCACGACTGGAGCAGTCCGATAGCTTGCCTGGCAGGGTCAAACCCTCTAGCATACCCTTACGTAAAACTGTCTCACGAGCTGAGCGAGCAGCTAGACGCGCTTGGGCTGCTAACAAACACTTACTCAAAATCTCTTTGGCGTCGCGTGGATTTTCATCCAAAAATATTTCTAATGACTCAGCAAAAACAGATTCTACTACTGGACGAACTTCGGCATTACCCAATTTGGCTTTGGTCTGACCTTCAAATTGTGGATCAGGTAATTTGACACTAATGATAGCCGTTAAGCCTTCACGCACATCATCAGAGGTGAGGTTGTCATCTTTTTCTTTCAAGAAACTATTCTTACGAGCGTATTTGTTAAGCACTCTGGTCAAAGCAGCTTTGAAACCAACCAAATGCATACCACCTTCAATGTTATGAATATTGTTGGCAAAAGCATAGGTCACTTCTCGATAATCAGTGGTGTACTGAAAAGCTACTTCAACTTGAATCTCATCTTTGGTTTTATTGACATAAAAAACTTTATCTTGTTTTACTTCGTTATTGAAATTGAGGTGACGAATATAAGAAGCAATACCACCTTCAAAATAATAACGGTATTTTTTTAAATCTTTAGGATCACGTTCATCATAAATATTTATTTTAACACCTTTAGTCAGATATGCTTGTTGACGTAAATGTTCGACTACAATATCCCAATCATAATCTAAAACTGTAAAAATAGTAGAATCAGCTTGATAAACCTGAGTAGTACCAGTGGTGTCAGCCTTGCCGATTGGTCGGACTTTTTCTACAGCTTTACCACGCTTGTATTCTTGCATCCAGACCTTACCCTCACGACGCACCTCGGTACGCATATACGAAGACAAAGCATTCACTACTGAGACACCGACGCCATGCAAACCACCAGACACTTTGTAACCACCACCACCAAATTTACCACCAGCGTGCAAAGTGGTCATGACAGTCTCTAGGGCTGACTTTTTGGTCTGCTTATGGATATCGACTGGAATACCACGACCATTATCAGAAACAAAAACCATATTGTCTGGTAACAATTTTACTTCGATAGTATCAGCATGGCCACCCATAGCCTCATCGATGCCATTATCCACCACTTCCCAAATCAAATGATGCAAACCAGCGCTAGCAGTATTACCAATATACATACCTGGTCTTTTGCGGACTGGATCTAGACCTTCAAGTACTGTGATATTTTCGGCTGTATAACCGTCTTTTTTAGCGACTTTCTTGACTTCTTCCTTGGACATAGTAATCAATTTAAATTAAAATTTGAGCCAAATTATGGCTGTATAACTGCTAGTATTTTAACATAAAATAGCAAAAAAAACAACCAGAAATTGGTCGTTTTTTATCCTTATTTTTAGGCTAATATTAGCCAATTTTATAGATTTATCCGTTTATAACTAATAAGACTAAACTTATATGGTAAATTACTTATAAATTTCATCGACGGTAAAGTAAAAAGTTTTATAAAAAATTATTTTGTGCCATAAGAAAATAATAGATATTGACAAGATATATAATATATTATATAATATTAAATCAATTTTTTGGCCAAGCATAAAAGTCAAGATTGGTACATTTCACCCCGAAAAAACTCAAGTGAAAGGAAGTAACCACATGGGACACCGGACGTTAAAACGCGTGCCGCTGGATTTCCGCTGGCCGATGGATAAGGTTTGGAAGGGATACATAAATCCCACGTCGGTAAGGGAATGCCCGCGCTGTGCTGGCGCAGGATACAATCTTGCAACCAAGCAGATCGCCGATGACTTCTACGACCACGATGGTTTTGGTAACCGCTGGATCTATGCCTATGGCCTGGATCCTGACGGGAACCCGGCCATTCGTCCACCCTGGCTCATTCTCGGTGAATGCCGAGCTTGGCGCAACAAGATCACCCAAGATGAAGTGAATGCCCTGGTGGCCGCTGGTCGCCTTACGAATTTCACCCACACCTACACGACAGAAGGTTGGCAGCCTCGTGAAGACGGCCACATCCCGACTGCCGACGAAGTAAACGCGCAGGAACGACTCGGCGGCCTCAATGACCATGACTGCATCAACCGCCACATCCTCATCGAAGCCCGCGCCAAGCGACTGGGTGTATGGGGTCTATGTAGACGCTGCCATGGACACGGCGAAGACAAGCTGCCACGTAAGCTGAAGAAGGCCTACAAGAAATGGCGGGAATACGAGCCGCCGACTGGCTCTGGCTATCAGCTCTGGGAAACCTGCAGCGAAGGTAGCCCGATCAGCCCGGTGTTTGCTAGCGCTGAGGAACTCGCCGTTTGGTGCACAGACCATGCCACCATCTTCGCCGACGAGAAAACGTCATATGCCAACTGGCTCAAGATGTTTGTCGGCGAGGAAAGCATGGAAACTGGTAGCCTCTTCATGATCAACTCCAACTTCCGCGGAGCAGTCATCAACGCTCCCAGCTGACCTTTCACCGGAGGAAAAAAATAAATAGGCGCACGACCAAATGGTACGGCGCCTTTTTTTATTTTAATAAAATTAAATTAAATTTTTATTGTCTCAAGCTAGCTCCAAACTTAGCAGTCAAAACTGCTAAAATATCAGCCATAATCTTATCAACATCTTCAGTCAGTAAGGTGCGGTCATCACTACGAAATTCTAAGTGAAAAGCAATAGACTTTTTATCATCCCCTATTTCTTTGCCCATAAAAATATCAAACGGTTCAATATCTTGGATCAAGGCTGAAGTGTTATAAATATTCTGGACAATATCTTGCCATTGTACTTTCTTATCAACGACAATAGCCATATCTCGGTTGACGCTAGGAAATTTTGGTAACAACTGATACTTCTTACTTTGACTAATATGCTTGACGACATTAGAAAAATCTAAATCCCAAAAACCCACTCCTACATTTTTATTGTTGGTAGAAAATAACTCTGTTTTTAAAATTCCAAAAAATCCCATCTTAGAACCTTCAATAATGACAGAGTAAGCTACACGAGCATAAGACAATTCTAATTTTTCAAAACTTATCTTCCAACCCCAATAGTCAGCCAAAGATTCCAAAAGACCTTTTAATTCAAAAAATAATTTTTCACTACTAGTAGTAGTCACTTGGACACCGGTCAGGTGCTTTGATTGCTGAGGTAAATATTTTTTGTGAAGTTGATCGCTATAGTGATGACTTTTTTCACTCTTATCAAAAACCCTTTGCAATTCAAATATTTTAAAATTATCATACCAGCGCCAATTGCTAGAGGCCATGCCCAATAAATTTGGTAGCAGTGATTTGTTTAAATAGGTTTGTTCTGGACTGATAGCATTTTTTACTTTGATATGAGTGCCCATGTCAAAATTCAAAATATTGGCCCAAGTCTGATCGCAAAAAGCATGGGAATAAACCTCATTATAACCTTGAGCAAAAGCTAACCACTGTTTCACATCTCTTTCGGCCTGCACCCTGATATCAGTAATTGGCTCTTTGACTTCCAATTTTGGTAGCTGTAAAGGAATTTTGTCATAGCCATAAATACGAGCCACCTCCTCTACTATATCCTCGGGTATAGAAATATCTTTAGTCGCTCGAAAGCTAGGCACCTGAATAGTATATTTACCTTTTTTATTCACCACTCCAAACTGCAAGCTTTGCAAAATACTGACAATCTCTTTACTCGGTATAGCCACACCAAAACGATCGTTGATTAATTGTTCACTCACTTCTAAAGTGACACTTGGAAAAGGATTATTATTGACATCTACTACCTCGCTGACTACAGTCGCTTCTGGGCAGACTTTCAGTAAAAGCTCTACTACTTTATCCAGGGCTACTAGAGTCAACTCTGGATCCAAAGACTTTTCAAAACGAGTACTACTTTCACTGCGGAGATTCAAAAATTGGGAAGCCTGTCGAATAGTTGATGCTTTGAAATTAGCTGATTCAATCAATACTTCAGTAGTATCAGAACTAATTTCACTATTTTGACCACCCATAATGCCGGCAATAGCTAAATATTTTTTACCATCACCAATCATCATGACTTTTTCTGACAGCTTACGCTTCACTCCATCTAGAGTGATGAACTTCTCAGCCTTTTTGGCTGAGCTGACAACAATATTGTGATCACT
>JAUPVE010000058.1 GCA_030917205.1 Patescibacteria group bacterium
TTCAAAGTGTATGACTTTGTTTGACATATATGTAATTGATTTACTGATTAGTTAACTAATTATTAATATATTTTTCTAAAATTTTATTACGCTCAGGCATACTGCGCGCATGCAAAATCGCTATAATCTTATCCCCTTTTTTGACAGCCGCGGTTCGCTGAGCTTCAACCAAATAGCCACTCTTGGCTGCCTCTGGTCCAAAAGCCATCAGACTGGTGTTACGATTGACGGCTGCACAAGTGCTAGTCGTGCCATCGCTATTGAGCAAGCTCATGGTATACTGCCCCTTGGCCGTAGCTTCGACAATCTCCTCTTCACTAAATGCCGCCTGTGCAATCAAGGCCATTTCTCTGGCAGTAGAAACATTACCCTCATCAAGACCGGCTACATCATAAAACTTGGTCTTGGTCAGACCCAGCTCCTTGGCCTTGGCATTCATCTCGGCTACAAAATCGTAGCGTGATAAGCCAGTGGACTCAGCTAGAGCTATAGCTGATTGATTGGACGAAGCCAATAGCATAGCAACCCACAAATCATAAAAACTCACAGTTTGACCAGCTTTGATCGCTACTTCAGAAGTAGCGTCATTGCCGACATAAATCTTGGGATAATATATGTGTGCTTCAGTGATAGTGATTTTTTTCTGCCAATCTATCTCATGATCCAAAAGAACCAAAGCAGTCATTAACTTGGACAGAGAAGCAATCGGTAAAATCTCATCAGCATAGGAACCTCCTTGATAAACTCCATCTTCAAAAATAGCATAAGTGACATTATCAAAAGTATAGCTGGAAACTATTTGCTTTTTGGTGACTGGTATTTTGGCGATTTCTTTATCTTTTACCTTAGTGGCTTTTTTGACAAAAAAATCATAAGCTACCTGACCATCTTTGAGATAGGTCCTGATGCCGGTCACTGGATCGACATACCAAATCTCCCCCTTACTCTCGACTGCTAGTAAAAACTGTCCTTTGAATCGATTGGTCAGCTTGGCATTGGCTACCCCTGCGGTTGTAGTCTTGATTTTGGCTAGATCTTTATTGCTGATACCAGTGGCCTTGGCCTGCACAAAATCCATAAAGCCCTTGGCATTCCTGATGACATAACGAGCTTTTTCCTCTGGATCGACATACCACAGGCGATTGTAGCTCTCACTTTGGATGACAAATTTACCAGACTGAGCTTGCGCTAGACTGACTACAGCCCAAGCTTGAGCCGGCAAAATCATATTTAATAAAAATATTGCTATTATTAGTTTCTTCATAAATTTATCATAGCACAAATTAAGTTTTTATAAAAATAAAAAACAGACACTAATTTTGCCTGTTTTGTAAAAAAATAATTACTTATTTTTATTTTTTAGCTTCACGTATTTGGCTACTTCACAAATTTCCATAAAATTAGCTCCCGAGCCATCCCTAATATCTCGTGCCAAAAATACTACTTTGTCAGTCAGCTCTAATTTATTTTTTTTGACCAGATATCGAAACAAATCAGTGATAAATTTTTTGTGATTTTCTTCTTTTTTGACATAATGAGCATTGATGCCATAGGTCAAAGCCAATTGTCTAGCAATACCCTTATCAAAACACTTCACATAGACTGGCGTGCGACCACGATATGAGGCCATGACCTGAGCACTGTGACCACTAGTAGAAGTCATAATGACCTCCTTGATGTCCAGCTCTTTTGTCGCCTCGACAGCCGCTGAGATCAGATAGTGAGCGATTTTATTTTCTGTATCAATCTGCGGTAAATTACTAAAATGATGTTTTTCATTGCTCGCTTCTACACGTTTCACAATGCGAGCCATGATCTCCACCGCTTCTTGGGGATATTTGCCACTAGCACTCTCCTCAGAAAGCATCACTGCATCAGCTCCGTCAATTACAGAATTAGCAACATCAGAAACTTCAGCCCGAGTGGGACGCGGATTATGCACCATGGACTGGAGCATCTGTGTAGCCACAATCACTGGCTTGTGGCGCAATATACATTTGCGAATAATTTCTTTTTGGATGAGTGGAATTTCCTCAGCTGCCATCTCTATACCCAAGTCACCGCGAGCCACCATGATGCCATGAGCGTGATCCAAAATTTCATCAATATGCTCAACGCCTTCTAGATTCTCAATCTTGGCGATTATTTTGATTGAACTTTTGTGTTTATCCAAAATTCTCTGAATCGCCAAAACATCTTCTTTGTTTCTGACAAAAGAATGAGCAATAAAATCTATCTTATGTTTGATAGAAAAATTAATAAACTCTTTATCTTTTTTGTTGAGAGTCGGCAGATTGAGATGCACGCCTGGTACATTGACGCTTTTATTGGATTTGATCAGGCCGTCATTCATGACCTTGCAGAGCAGATAATTAGCCGTTTTCTTTTCTACCTTGAGCTCTAGCTTGCCATCATCGATAAAGATGACAGCACCAGTCAACATGTCTTTATGAAAATCTACATAATTAACATAAATTTTTTCTGGACTAGAAGCTAGCTGATCAGCCGTACCAGCCATTTTTAGCTCCATTCCTTTAGTGCAAACTAAATCTTCTGCCAGCTGTGTCACTCTGACCTCTGGTCCCTTGGTATCGATGAGGATAGCAATACGATCAGATACTTGTCTGATGTTATTGATCACCGCCAAAGCTTCCTTTGTATCTTGATGAGCAGTATTCAAACGCATCACATCAGCTCCAGCTCTGTACATCGCCTCAATAAATTCTACATCACGCTTGATGCCGATAGTCGCTACAATTTTAGTTTGTTTTTTACGCATATATTAAAAATTTTATATAAATGATTGACCAGTCATCTCCGCTGGAATATCCAGATCCATGACTGTTAAAATAGTCGGTGCTACGTCACTCAAATCACCTTGCTCACGCTTTATTTTAGCATACTTTGGAGAAATAAAATAAAATGGTACAGGATTCAAAGTATGCGAAGTGATAGGCTGATTTATTTTGGTGTCATATGTCTCCTCAGCATTACCATGATCAGCTGTAATCATCAAAGTGTAGCCATGCTCTTGAGCACTTTTGGCAATCTGACCAAGAGCAGTATCTACTGCCTCGACTGCTTGGACAATGGCTGGGAAATTACCCGAATGCCCGACCATGTCACAGTTCGTCAAATTGACAGCAATAAAATCATATTGATTACCCTCGATGCTCGCTACTACTGCCTCAGCAATTTCTTTGGCTTTCATCTCTGGCTTTTCATCGTGCGTCATCACATCTTTGTTACTCGGTATCATAATACGATCTTCGCCAAGCATTGGCTCGTATTGTTGAGCATTAAAGAAAAAAGTCAGATGAGTGAATTTTTCAGTTTCCGTGACTTTGATTTGCTTTTTGCCACTAGCTGATACTACTTGTGACAAAAAATTGTGAATCTCTTCTGGATCATAGGCTACCCGCACATCCAGTTCATCATCATACTTGGTCATGGCCACGTATTTCAAATTATCAATTTTTGCATCAATAATTCTTTTGGTGATCTGCCTAGCCCGATCAGAACGGAAGTTGGCAAAAATCACCGCATCATTACTGGCTATCAAACCACCACCCTCTTCCTCTAGCTCTATAGAAGCCGGCTCAATAAATTCATCAAACTTACCAGCCTGATAATTGTGCTCGATGATATCATGGGCCGTCTTAAACTTTTGCTCAGAGCCTTTGGTCATGACTAGAAAATGTTTTTCTATTCGATCAGCATTGTTATCCCTATCCATGCCCCAATATCTGCCACCCAAAGAAGCGATCTTACCAACGCCAGCACTAGCTAAAAATTCTTCCAAATCATGAATATAATTTTTGGCACTTTGCGGTGCTACATCACGTCCATCAGTAAATAAATGCAAAAATATTTTATCAACACCATGAGTTTTGGCAGCCAGTATCAAACCTTTGAGATGCTCGACATGGCCATGCACACCACCGTCACTGATCATACCTTTGATATGCAAAGCACTATTATATTCTTTGACATGAGCAAAAGCTTCTAGAATAGCTGGATTTTTTTCTAGCTCTTTATTTTTGACAGCTCTATTTATTTTGACGAGATTTTGATAGATGATACGACCAGAGCCAATCACTAAATGATTAGCTTCTGAGGTACCCATCTGCCCCTCTGGTAGGCCAATAGCCTCACCACTAGCTGCTAGCAAAGCAAAAGGATAATTAGCTTCAAAATCATCTAGATTGGGCGTACGAGCAGCTACAACAGCGTTGTGATCTGGAGCTTTTCTATAGCCCAAGCCATCACAAACAACCAGAATTACTTTATTTGACATAATTTTTTAAAAAGGAAATTTCTTTAAACTAGACTTGGCACCCAAAGCTTTTTCGATTTTCAACAAGCGATTGTACTTGGCGGTGCGCTCACTACGAGCTGGGGCGCCAGTTTTGATTTGGCCTGTGCCCATGGCTGTGGCTAGGTCAGCAATAAAATCATCTTCAGTTTCACCACTACGATGTGAGATGACAGCGGTCATGTTATTTTGTCTAGCCAAAAGTATAGCCTCAACAGTTTCACTCAAGGTACCAATCTGATTTAGTTTGATCAAAATAGAATTGGAAGATTTTTGCTCAATACCTTTTTGTAAACGTTTGATATTAGTGACATACAAATCATCACCAACAATCTGAACTTTGTTTTCCGTTTTACTCAAAAATTCTTGGAAGCCTTGCCAATCATCTTCACTGAAAATATCTTCTACAGTTTTGATT
>JAUPVE010000059.1 GCA_030917205.1 Patescibacteria group bacterium
ACATTTATCAACATATGCACCATGCCTACTACGGCTATATATAATATATATATAAATTAATAATAAGAAATATGAAAATTATCTGTACGCAAGAAAATTTAAATCAAGGTTTGAACCTTGTATCGCACATTGCCAATAAAAACAGTAATTTACCCATATTAAATAATGTTTTGATAAAAGCTGAAAAAGAGGGTATTACTTTGATAACGACCGACCTAGAGATTGGTGTAAAAGTTTTTGTCAGAAGCAAAGTAGAGGAAGAGGGTTCCTTTACGGTAGATGCCAAATTGTTAAATAGTTTTATTAATCTTTTACCAAAGGAAAATATTACTTTATTTTTAGCAGAAGATGGTAGTCTAGAAGTAAAGAGTAAAAATCAAGAAACAGCTATACGAGGTATGGAGGCTGAGGATTTTCCTCTGATCCCAGAAATATCCAAAGAACACGAAATAGAGGTTTCCTCTCTTGATTTGAAAAAAAGTTTAAGCCAAGTAATTTTTGCTGCCTCGTTAGATAATACTCGAGTAGAAATAAATGCGGTTAATTTTAATTTTAAAGGTGAACAACTAACCTTGGCTGCTACAGATAGTTATCGTTTGGCTGAAAAGAAAATAAAAATTACCAACCAAGAAAAAGAAAGTAATTTAATCATACCACTCAAAACCCTACAGGAGTTGATGAGGATTTTGAGTGACAATGCCGACAGGAAATTAAAAATATATTTTAATGAAAATCAAATAATGTTTTCATTGGATGGTGTAGATTTGGTTTCTCGGGTCATTGATGGAAACTATCCAGACTACAAACAAATTATTCCAGAAAAATTTAATACCAACATCAAGTGTGAAGCTGATAAACTTTTACCAGCCATCAAAGCTGTTTCTCTATTTTGTAAACAAGGAATAAATGATATTAGAATGAGCTTTGATAATGCTACCAATGAAGTGGTGATCACCACCGCCTCATCTCACGCTGGAAAAAGTATGGCCAAAGTACCGGCTGAGGTCAATGGCGAAAACAACGATATAGTTTTTAACTACCGTTACATGATTGACGGTTTAAACAACATTGATCAAAAAGAAATATTTATTAAAATCAACAACAATACTTCCCCTGGGGTAATGGGACCAATTGGTCACGAAGACTATATTTATTTGGTCATGCCTATCAGGCAGTAGGCTGTTGAAAAGTATTTTGGCAAATTTTTATATATTTGCTATAATAGATGAACACTTGTTTGTCTTTGCGTCGAACAAAGATGGACAGGCGCTATAGAAATATACTATTCAGAAATGAAGCAAGAAACATCCGTGCGCGATCTAGGGTGTTTTTTGTTTGTAAAAAAATTTCCCCGCCCCTGGACTGCTGTCCGTGTGGGGGCGGGGAATGTGTGAAGACCGACTACTCGGCCTTCAACTTGATGGCGGCCTTGATATCCGCCCTGGTCCAGGACTCAAACTCCTTGAACCAGCGCACAACCTGGCGCTGGTAGTGAAGCTTGTAGCGCTTGGCCAGGATCTTGCCCTCGGCTGAGAGCTTGTCGGGATCGCCGCGGTGGGCGGCCCAGGTTTCGCAGAGGTGAGCCTTCTCCGCCTTGGAGATCTTGTGGCCCACATAGCGCTTGTTCTTGCGGGGCTTGTGGGCTCCGCGATGCACCCGCAGACTCGTCGCCGTCCGCTCGATCTTGGCTTCGGCCCGGGCCAGGCGCTGGCCCAGCTTCTCTGTGGCCTTGGTCAACGCCTTGATGGCTGTCAAAACCTCGCGATCCTCGCTGCGAAGGCTGGTGGCCAGGGCGTGCGCCAACTGGTACGAGCTCATGTTACCCAAGACCATCTTTGCCGACTTCTTCGTCATTGTGTCTCCTTGTGACCTATGTGATTTTCCGGGAACGTCAGCCTAATTGCTGAACATTGCTTTATACACTATATTTACTAATTTGTCAATAGTAAATTGCCGATAAGCTATATATTTGTTATTATGTTTATATGATAGCCTATTTAAAAGGAAGTATTTTATCTAAAGACCAAAGAGCGGTTATTTTAAATGTAAACGGTGTTGGTTATTTGGTTTTTTTGAAAAACAAAGACCTTACTAATCTACAAAACAATGAATTTGTTGAGTTTTTTATACATTCTTATATAAAAGAAGATGCCCTGGACCTTTATGGCTTTATAAACACCGAAGAACTGGCCTTTTTTAAACAACTATTATCAGTTTCTGGGGTTGGCCCCAGGACAGCTATGAGTGTCATGTCTTTGGCTGAGGTGGCTGATCTAAAAAGAGCTATTACTAGTGGTAATCCTAGCTTCTTACAACAGGTGTCTGGTATTGGTAAAAAAACAGCCGAACGTTTGGTTTTGGAACTCAAGGAAAAATTTATCGATGATGTATCTGTGAATGGTAGTTTGGCCAACACCGACCAGCAAGTAATATCAGCCCTTGTTTCTTTGGGCTACAAAGAGCGAGAGGCAGTTGATATGACCATTGGATTGCAACTCGAGGGCGACCTGTCAGACAAGATAAAACAAGCCTTAAAAAATTTAAAAAAATAAACATGAAAATAGTTATTGAAAAAGACAAAAACTATGATCATTTGCTTTCCCAAAAATTTATTTCGGGTAATTTTTTACAAAGCTCAATTTGGATTGAATTTTTAAAAAGGCAAAAAAAAAATTTTTGGCCAATAGCAGTAGAGAGTGAAAATAAAATATTAGCTCTTTGTTTATTTTATGAAACAAGCCTGCCAATGGGTCTGAGCTATCTCACCTCACCAAAGGGTCCGATTTTTTTGACCGAGACCAGCGAAGAAGATAAAAAAGAAATTAGCAAACTACTTTTATCCAAAGCCAGAGATATTTGTATTTCTACTAAAAAGAAAGATGAAATTTTTTGTCGCCTAGAGCCAAGTGCTGAAATAAAAATTCCTGGCTTAAAAAAAAGCAAAGATATCCACCCGCGAGATACTTGGATTTTAAATTTGGACAAAGAAGAAAAAGATCTTTTAGCGGGCATGCATCCCAAGACTAGATATAATATAGCAGTGGCCAAAAAAAATGGCGTGCAAATAAAATTTAGTCAAGAAAAAGAAGATATAAAACATTTTTTAAATTTAATAAAACTGACCGCCGCTCGTAATCAAATATCGGTACACAGTGACAACTACTATACTTTACTTTGGGAGACACTTTTGAGTAATCGGGCCGGCAGTCTGGCACTAGCTGAATACAAGGGCGAGGTGGTGGCAGCCAATCTTTTACTAAACTTCGGGCAGAGTTGTGTTTATCTGCACGGTGGTTCAAATTATAAATATAGAAATTTGATGGCCCCTAGTCTTTTGCAGTGGGAGAGTATAAAGCAAGCTAAGGCCGCTGGCTTCTTGGTTTATGATTTTTGGGGTATTGCACCCCAGGACAACAGTCAAGCTCGCTGGGAGGGTATTACGCGCTTTAAAAAAGGTTTTGGTGGGGAGCGTCTTGTCTCACCTGGAGCTTATGATTATATTTATCATCCGACTTGGTATCAGATCTATCACTTGGGCAGAAAAACTATTAGTAAACTAAGAAAATTCCGATGATTAAGAAAGCACTAATATCAGCCGCTGGTCGTGGTACCCGCATGCTGGATCTAGCCAAAGATAAACCAAAACACCTGATAGAGGTTAATAATAAGCCATTTTTATATTATTTACTTAGCAATTTGAAAAAAGCTGGCTTTACAGAAATTGTGATGGTGGTGGGTTACAAAAAAGAGTTTATGGAAAAATTCTTTAAAAGTCACGAAGACGAGTTCAATATTACGCTAGTGAATCAGTTTGAAATCTTAGGAGATGAGCGCTATGGTACAGCCTGCCCACTAGAGTGCGTGCGCGATATTATTGGTCAAAATAATTTTTTATCAGTTTATGGTGACAATCTATATTCGGTAGAAGATCTAAAGAGTTTTAATTTGGACGATGACTTTTCTTATATAGCTGGCTTACCACATTTGGAGCCACAAAACTACGGAGTACTACAGGTCGGCGAAGATGATTTTTTAAAAAAAATAATTGAAAAGCCAAAAGAGTTTTATGGTAATCTGATCAATACCGGTCTTTACAAATTTAGTCCCGAGGTATTTAATTATTTAAATAAAATTACCTTATCGCCACGCGGAGAATATGAACTCACAGATGTTATTAATTTAATGGCCAAGGAAAATAAAATAAAAGTGCGAGACTTGCGTGGAATTTGGTTGGACTTTGGTAAACCAACAGATATTCCTAAAGTAGAACAATACTTAAACAGTTATGATAAAAAAAATAATTAAAAAAGTTATTGGTAATAAATTATTGTCACGCTATCATTATTTTTTGGCGCGCTTAGCTGCTTTTTACTATGGCTCGCCCAGTGAAAAGATGATTGTGATAGGTGTGACCGGTACCAACGGTAAAACTAGCACGGTCAATATTATTTCCCAATACCTTGATTGTCTACAAAAGAAAAATGGTTTAGCCTCGACCGTTAATTTTAAAATTAACGACAAGAAGTGGTTAAACAAAAAAAAGATGACCATGCTTGGTCGTTTTCAAACTCAAAGACTTTTAAAACAAATGCTAAAAGCCGGTTGTGAGTACGCTGTGATTGAGACATCTTCACAAGGTATTGAGCAACATCGTCATG
>JAUPVE010000060.1 GCA_030917205.1 Patescibacteria group bacterium
CCTCGCATCGAAGGTGGCGATAAGAATAAAATCTTGACCCACTTAAAAAGCTTTACCAATCAATTGTTAAAGACCAAAATCATTGATGTCAATGAAAAAGACGAAAAATTGATTGTGTCTGAAAAAGCTGCTTGGGATGACAAGCAAAGAAAAGTAGTTTCCCAATTCAAAGTTGGCGACAAGGTCAAAGGTAAAGTCACTGGTGTAGTGAACTTTGGTGCCTTTGTGGAGTTTGGCGATGGCCTAGAAGGCTTGGTCCACATCTCTGAGCTAGCTTGGCAAAGAATCGATGACCCACGCGACATCATCAAAGTCGGTGATATTGTCGAGGCCGAAATCATCGAAATAGAAGAAACTAAGATTTCTTTATCTATCAAAAAATTACAAAAAGATCCTTGGACCACAGTCCAAGAAAAATACAAGATCAATGATAAGGTCCGCGGTAAAGTATTGAAGGTCAATCCTTTTGGTGCTTTTGTGGAGCTCGATCATGATATCCATGGCTTGGTCCACATCTCTGAATTGAGTGATAAAAAAATCAATTCACCAGATGCCGCTATCAAAGTCGGTGAAAATTATGAGTTCACTATCTTGAGTATTGAACCAGAAAATCATCGCTTGGGTCTATCTCTAAAAGGTCCAAAAAAAGCCAAAGAGGAAAAAGAAGAAAAAGTTGCTGACAAAGAAGAGGCTGCCCCTGAAAAGACTGAAGAAGTCGTCGAGGCTACTCCAAGTGAAACTCCTAAAGAATAAAAGCTGACATTATCTTCTTTTGGTGCTAAAATAAAATATAATTAAGCAATATTATGAACAAAAATATAAAAAATATTGCCATATTTTTTCTGATGCTAGTTTTGCTGTTGGGTATTTTTAGTTTTTTTGACGCTTCCAACAAAAAGACCACAGAAATAAGCGTGGCTAAACTGGTCAGTCAAATCAATGCTGATCAAGTCAAAAACATCACTGTGGTTGGTAGTAAACTAGACATCACACTAAAAGATGATACTGTGGCTACTACCCGCAAAGAAGCCAATGAGCCTCTGAGCGACATGCTAAAAAACTACGGAGTCAGTAGTGAAAAAATAGCGGCTATCGATATCACTGTCAAAGATGAAAGTGGTGAAGGTGCCTGGTGGATGACTCTACTACCTTATCTATTGCCATTAGTCATAATCATTGCTGTGGTGTGGTTTATGATGCGCCAAGTCCAAGGTGTCAATAACCGCGCTATGTCTTTTGGACAATCTGGTGCCAAGATGGCCACTCAAAATAACAAAGTCACCTTTGGTGATGTGGCTGGTGCCTACGAAGCCAAAGAAGACCTCAAAGAAATTGTCGACTTTTTGCGCAACCCCCAAAAATTTATTGATGTCGGTGCCAAGATACCACGTGGAGTTTTATTACTCGGCGCTCCTGGTACTGGTAAGACTCTACTCGCTCGTGCTGTCGCTGGTGAAGCTAAGGTGCCTTTCTTTCATATCTCTGGTTCAGAGTTTGTAGAAATGTTTGTCGGTGTTGGTGCTTCCCGTGTCCGTGATTTATTCAAAAAAGCTAAAAAGGCCTCCCCTTGTTTGATCTTCATCGATGAAATCGATGCTGTCGGCAGACAACGTGGCGCTGGCCTAGGTGGCTCACATGATGAACGAGAACAGACTCTCAACCAAATCTTAGTCGAGATGGATGGCTTTGATAACCAAACTAATATTATTGTCATTGCCGCTACCAACAGACCAGATGTCTTAGATCCAGCTTTGTTAAGACCTGGTCGTTTTGATCGCCAAGTAGTGATCGACTTACCAGATATCAAAGACCGTGAGGAGATCTTAAAAATCCACGCCAAGAATAAACCATTGGATGCTGACTCCAATTTAAAAATAGTCGCCCAAAGGACTCCTGGTTTTTCTGGTGCAGATCTGGCTAATCTTTTAAATGAAGCAGCTATTGTCGCTGCCAAAAGAAATGAGAAAAAAATCAAAGGCCAAGATGTCTTGGATGCTATTGAACGCGTACTCCTAGGCCGAGAAAGAAAATCTCATATCTTGTCTGACAAAGAAAAGAAAATCACCGCCTATCATGAAGCTGGTCACGCCCTGATCTCTCATGTCCTACCACACTCTGATCCAGTCCACAAAGTATCTATCATCTCTCGAGGACGAGCTGCTGGCTATACCATCAATCTCCCAGATGAAGAGAAAAAAATGACTAGCTATTCTGATTTTATTGATAACATGGCTGTCCTACTCGGAGGCTTTGCAGCTGAGAAAATATTCTTTGATGAGGTGACTACCGGTGCTAGCAGTGACCTGAAAAAAGTCACTCAAATGGCTAGACAGATGGTGACCCAGTACGGTATGGATAGCAAACTGGGACCTCGTACCTTTGGTGAAAAAGAAGAAATGATTTTCTTGGGTAAGGAAATTCACGAGCGCAGGGACTATAGTGAAAAAACAGCCGAAGTAATCGATGAAGAAATATCCAACTACATCAAGACTGCCTTAAAAACAGCTGAGACAACTATCAGAGACCACAAAGATAAGATGGAAAAAATAGTGGCTTACTTGATAGAAAAAGAAACTATTGAAAAAGAAGAATTTGAAGCTATCATGGCTTAAACAAAAATCCTCTGCCCGCTGGCAGGGGTTTTTGTTTTACTTAATTTATAATTTTAGCTATCATATTAAGTGTAAAATAACGCCAAATAAAATATGCTTCAAGATTTATTTATTCTCACTATTTCCTTACTACTAGTCATCAAGGGTGCCATGCTAGCCACCAAATATGCCATAGTCCTGGCTGAAAACTTTCAGCTATCGAGATATGTTATCGGTTTTATTGTGGTCGCGGTCATATCCATACTACCAGAAACATTTATTTCTATTAATTCATCTTTGGGGGGCAATCCGGCCTTTGGTCTGGGTACTTTATTTGGTGGTAATGTAGCTGATCTTAGTTTAGTAGTAGCTATCATTATCGCCCTTTCCGGTAGAGATATAAAAATAGAAAGTAAAATCTTGAAAAATAACATTGTTTACCCTTTTCTATTTTTGATACCAATAATTTTAGGCTTTGATGGCTACTACTCTCGCCTAGAAGGCGCCAGCTTGATTATTGTCGGACTGATCTTTTATTATTTTGCCTTCAAAAATAATCCTGAAGAAGTGCCAAAAATAAAAAATGATCACAATAGCCGAAAAAATTTAATACTCTTATTATTGAGCATGGCTATGTTATTGGTAGGTGCTCACTTTACTGTCACTTCAGCTACAGCCCTGGCTTCAGACTTAGGCGTATCACCAATCTTAATAGGTATGTTGATTGTCGGCCTGGGCACAACCATGCCTGAAATGCTCTTTTCGCTAGCCGCTGTCAAAAAACACAACGACTCCCTAGCCATCGGTGATATACTAGGCACGGTCCTAGCTGATGGTACTATTGTAGTCGGTATTTTGGCTACTATAAATCCTTTTTTCTTTCCTCAAAAAATTGTTTATGTCACTGGCAGTTTTATGTTTGTGGCCGCCTGTATTTTGTCGTTCTTTATGCGGACTGGTAAAACAATTTCCAAAAAAGAAAGTATACTTTTGCTTTTATTCTGGATCATTTTTGTGGTGACTGAATACTTAATTAATAGATAAACATTAGTCAAAAACTTTATTATCAGTGGTGTCAAAATATTGGCTATAAAAAAATAAATTAAAATTAAAACTATGTTTGAACAAGCCCCTCCAATGCCAAATAATACTTCCCCAGAAAACAACCCCGAACTTATAAATGAAATAGCTCAAACCAACTCAAAGCGTTGGCAAGACTCTCTAGGACAAGACGCTGAAGCTGTCGCCCAGCTCTATGGACCAGAAGCAACATTTTTACCAACCGTTTCTCCGGATTTCAAAAAAGGGCCCGGTGAAGCCGCTGGATATTTTAGCCATTTTTTAGAAAAAAATCCAAGCTGTCAAATCATCGAAGAAAAGGTCAAGTCTCTTGAGGTTAATAGCTATCTACACTATGGTAAATATGATTTTGAAATAGGCCCTACTGAAGCCAGACAAACTATCGAGGCAGAATTTTCTTTCGTTTGGCAACAAAATCCAGCTGGCCAGTGGGAAATAATACACCACCACTCTTCAATGAAACCAAGCGAAGAAACAGCTAAAAATTTACAAAATATTTTGGAACAAAATCTTCAAGGTGATACCATTGAGGAGGAAATTCAAAATTTGGGCCCTGACAAATACCTACAATCAGGCTTACAAAATTTTGTAGTCGGTCCAGAGGATAATAAACAAATTATTCAAACTAGATTTTCCTTTATTTGGGAAAGAAATAAAGATGGGCAGTGGGAAATCACTTATAATCATTCTTCATTGACTCCAAGTAAAGAATAAAAAATATCTTATCTAATAAAAAAATTTATCTAAGAGCAACCAAGGACTTGGTTGTTCTTTTATATCCGCTCAAAATATGTTATAATAATACCGAACTAAAATAAAAGCTTAAAATAAAAAATATGGAACCATTCTATCGTAAAATTTTTGCTCAATCGTGGCAAATTATTAAACAAAACTTTCATTTATTATTTTTTGGCCTCTTTGCTTCACTCCTCGGATTCAAT
>JAUPVE010000061.1 GCA_030917205.1 Patescibacteria group bacterium
TAATCCCCAGGAATTTTCTTTGGAGAAAATCTTGGTGAAGCTACTGGCGGTTGTTCGTCCATACGAACAAACTCTTGGTAAGAAGATTCCAGTCATCGTGGCTGGTGGTATTTACACTGGAGCAGATGCAGCCTATATGTTGTCACTCGGAGCTGCTGGAGTACAGCTCGGCACTCGTTTTGTGGCGACTCACGAATGTCCAGTAGCACCCGCTTTCAAGCAGGCCTATTTGGAGGCAAAAAAGGAGGACGTCGTTATTATTCCTTCACCAGTTGGTAGGCTAGGTCGGGTGCTCAAGAATTCTTTTGTAGAAAAAGTAGCTGCTAAGCAAGTCAAGATGAGCTGTCCCTACTGTTGCATCAAGTCTTGTGACATTGCTAATTCTGGCTTCTGCATTGCCAGGGCTCTGCTCAACGCTAGAGAAGGCAATCTTGATGATGGTCTGATCTTTGTTGGGGCCAATGTGCACCGAGTAGATCGGATCATGTCGGTCAGAGAATTGATCGCAGAGCTGGTAGCAGGCATCGAGGCCTCTCCACTCGCACTACCAGAGTGATCAAAACAAGCTGCGCGACCAAAGGATCGCGCAGCTTTTTCTTTTTTATATTGTTAGAAAAATTTTATTGCGGTATAATTTACAATATCATTAAATAAAAAATATGGGATTTATTGAAATCATCGGTTTAATAATTCTATTTGTTCTTTTTTCAAAAG
Organism: Patescibacteria group bacterium; assembly: GCA_030917205.1. Taxonomy (GTDB): domain Bacteria; phylum Patescibacteriota; class Patescibacteriia; order UBA1558; family GWA2-36-10; genus CALMZN01. Next base: position 715 of record JAUPVE010000061.1, read on the forward strand.
TTAGTAGTCGAGTAAAAGTCTTAGAAGATTTAGTCAGGAGTAAAAATTTTGCTCAACCACAGATGCAGCAGCCAGTGCCAGTGGCCCAGGCTGTCGCTCAGCCAACGAGTATCAGTAGCCCAGTAGAGACTCCGGTGGTAGAACAGGTAATATTGCCTGTACAGCCGAGTGAAGGTCCTAGTCATCAAGTGCCTGCTTCTCAGGCGACAGGCCCTTCTGGTTTTGAGCTTTTGATAGCTTGGCTCAGAGAGGAATGGCTGATGAAGCTAGGTTCATTGTTGATGTTATTTGGCTTCGGGTGGTTTGTAAATACCAATACCTGGCTTGGTCCAAATGGCAGCGTCACCCTAGGCATTGTCGTTGGTGCAGTTTTATTGATCTTGGGTGCTTGGCGCATCAAAGAGGAGCTACACCAAGGCAGTGTTTTTTTAGTACTTGGTTCCAGTGTAGTGTTGCTGACAGTGTATGCAGCTAGAAATTTGTTTGGTATTTTTAATCCCTATCTAGCTTTTTTAGTAATTTTTTTGAGTACGGCCTTCATTGGTTTGGTGAGTGTCAAAAACAAAATTCAAGGCTTGGCTGTAGCCAGTTTGATTTTAGCTAGCTTTGCACCATTGCTAGTTGGTATCAAGGAAACTAATTACGTCAGTTTATTTACCTATTTATTAGTAGTTATTTTAGGTGTTATCTGGGTAGTAGCTATCACTGGCTGGCGCAACCTGACCTTATTGTCTATTATCATGGTCAGTTTTCATAGCGCGCCAGTAATGATGGGTGGTAGTATGCTGACCAAGAGCACGATTTTATTATTTGCCTATGCTTTAGCTTCTATATTCTATATAGCCAACACTTATGCTTTGATCAAGTTCAATGACAACAAAACTAAAGCAGATGTCATCACTGCAGTGATCAATGGTACTTTTCTGTTAGTATGGATTTTAGCCGGCGCCCAAGAAGAGTGGAAGAGTTTGATTGTCTTAGCTTGGATGTTAGTTTTTGTTGCCGGAGCTTTTTTAATTTTTCGTCAAACCCAAAGAAAAATACCATTGTATATTTACACTGGCGTTGGTATCACGATGTTAGCAGCTGCTACCACTATAGAGTTAGATGGCGGAGTTCTGACCATTGCCTATACTGTTGAGAGTGCTGTTATTTCTCTTTTGATGTTTGCTGCTCTAAAAGATCATATTTTGGGACAGAAGTATAGTCTACTTTTGATAGGTCCAGTATTGGTCGCTTTTAGTGAAATAGATAATTTACAAAGTAGTCGCACCATATTCAATAGTCATTTTTTTGCTATATTTATTTTAGCCTTAGCCTTGTTATTTATCGCTCTGACTTATCGATACTTTGGCCAGCTAAACAAGCGAACCGGATTTTTTGCTAAGCTTTATATTGCCCAGGTGATGCTTGCTAGTATTTATATTTATGTTCTGATTTGGCAGGCCTTTCATATAGGTATAGACAACAATAGTACAGCCTCGATGCTAGCAATTATTATTTATACCATCATAGGTTTGATTACTAACATTTATGGTAAAGTATCTGATAGTAAAGTATATTTTTTCTATGGCGGCACCATGTTGATCTTGGTGGTTCTCAGATTGTTGTTGGTAGATTTTAGTAGTATGGATAATACTAGAAGGATTATAACTTTTTTCTTTATTGGCTTTTTGCTGATTGTAGCTGCAGTGACTAGTCGTAAAAAGAAAATAACTAATAATGAATAAATATATGTTTAAATTGAAAGTAAAGTTTTTATTATTTTTAGGAGTAGTGGTACCAGGGATTGTGATCGCCCAAGCTAATGTGAATAATTTTCCAGCAAATAATAATCTAGATCTGAGTGCTTATCGGCAAGTGAAGGGTTTGGGTGATTTAGGTATTTCTGTGCCTACAGTCGTTGAGGTGCCTTTTTCTGAAAGATATTTAAACAGGTCTAGCTTTACCGTAGTTGACCAAATAACTCAAACAGCTTTACCATATTATTTTAAGCAGGAGACTTTGGCCAACAAACCATATTATTCAATTAACACTGTTCCTTATATAAATGGTTCCTATAATATGGTGGATAACAACTCTTCAACCCATGCGGAGTTTAGTTTAACAAATCAAGAGACAGCAGTCGCAGTAGTTAATTTACAAAGTAGCAAAGAAGTTACATCTTCCGCTTTGACTGTTTTGCTCGATAAAAATGTTGCCTTGCCAACGGCGGTTGATGTATTTGCGATGGTGGAAGGAAACTACAAACTAGTTTTGGCTAAAACCAACATGTTACAGTCAACTGTTAGATTTCCAGAAACAACAGCAAAAAATTGGCGAGTCACATTTTATTATGTTCAACCACTTAGGATAAATGAATTGTATTTAGTTCAAAATAATCCAGAGCTTACTAGTCAGCAGGCTATTAGATTTTTGGCTCAACCTAAGGCTAATTACTTAATTTATTTTGATCCAGATCGGGCGGTTGTATCACAGACAAGTGAGGCTGGCAACCTGTCTTCCAATGAAGATGTCTTATTGTGGCAACAAGTGACCACTACTAGAAATCCACAGTATGTAAATGCCGACGTAGATGCTGACGGAGTTTTTGATTATTTAGATAATTGTGTTTCAGTCTATAATCCAGACCAAATAGATGTCAATAAAAATGGACGCGGAGATACTTGTGATGATTTTGATAAAGATAATATAAGCAACGATAAGGATAATTGTCCAAATAACCCTAACTACAATCAAAGGGACATAGATGGTGATGGTATTGGTGATGCCTGTGATACAGAGGAAAGTCGAGTGACAGAAAAATATAAGTGGATACCATGGTTAGGTATAGTTTTTGCTTTCGTAGTAGTCATTGTACTATTTGTCATTACTTTAAAATCAAAGAAGACAGATAATTAGTTGTGTATTAAATTTTATTTTGAAAACCCTGTTAAGCGAACAGGGTTTTTTGTTAGGGTTTTCTGTGCTATACTTATATTTATGTTAAAAATAAAGTCAATTTTATCAATTCTTATCATATATTTAGCTATAATTCCACCTATATCAGTGCAAGCGGAGGATTTGCGCGATATAGTTTTTCCTATCCAGGCTGGTTATGATTATAATTTTTCTGATACCTATGGAGCTGCTCGTTCGGGTGGACGCACTCATGAGGGTACAGATATTATCACTGCCAAAATGACACCAGTAGTAGCGGCAGTAGCAGGTCGAGTGAGTGAGGTCGTTGATCAAGAAGAAGGTTGGGGTTTGGCTATATATATTGAGGATGCTGATGGCTACTCCTATCGTTATCTACATATAAACAATGACACTCCAGGCACTGATGATAATAAGTCTATCCGTAGCTATGCTTTTCCGGAAAATATTAAAAGAGGTAGTTTGGTGGAGGCTGGTCAGCTGGTGGCTTGGGCTGGTGATAGTGGTAATGCTGAAAATGTTGGCTCACATTTGCATTTTGAAATATGGGCACCAGGCAGAAAAAATATAAATTCATATCCTAGTTTGATGGCGGCCATTGCTAAGCCCGTAGCTACAACTGCTAGTAACATCACCTCCTATCAATTTAGCAAAGATCTAGAATTGGGCGATGAGAATCCAGATGTCAAAGAGTTGCAAAAATATCTTAATCAAGCTGGCTTCGTAGTTGCCAAAACTGGAGCCGGATCAAGTGGCAATGAAACTACTTAT
>JAUPVE010000062.1 GCA_030917205.1 Patescibacteria group bacterium
TTGCCGCCAGCGATATTGGTATTGACCACCCAGAGATAATCACGATCAGTCTCCATCATCTCTCCCCGCCAACCCAAATCACTAATTTTTTTATCAATACTTTGATCAGTAGAATATATTTGCAAATCTTTGTTTTGTAATATTTCAGCCAACAACACAAACATATCCTCTGGTTTGTTATTGCTACTAAAAATCTTTTCTAATACCTTGGGAGCCAAATCAGAGATGATAGTCTTGGGGTTGGCTTCATTGCGCTTACCCTCTATTTCTGCCTGCAAGACATCGATGACATTATCAGCACTCAGCTCTACCCCATATTCTGGAAAATCAATCGGGCCAGTCAGTCTCAATAATTTTTGTAAGACAGTCGCATTGATAGCAATAACACCATCAACTGAAGAGCCGCTATTTTCAGCAAATAATTTAGTAATTTTCTTAGCAGAGCTAGGAAAATCTGGCCACCAATTAGCATCCCAAATATTGAAAGTAAAATTCACTATCGCCAAAGCCTGGGGTGAGCGCCATAATTTTTTTTGACCAGCAGTCAAATCATAAGTACCACCCTTTGGTATTTCCATCTGCACTATCTTACCCTTATTGACATCTAGCAAGGCGTAGCTACCAATAAAACCACCAGCCGCTCTTATCTCATTATTGTTTTGGAAGAGTAATAAATAACGTTGTTCTTTCTCACTACCCAACAATGTTTCTAAAGTCAGAGTAATAGTTTTTAACTGATGTAAATTTAATAAAATTGGCTGCAAATCGGCTTGTAGATTTTTTAATTCTACCTTTAAATCATCGGGCACACCGACAATTTTATCCAATCTTTTGTTAGTATCGTCTAACAATGGCAACAATTCATCCAATTGTTGATTCAAAACTACAATATAATCAGTCAAATCACTCGACTGCTCTCTTTTTTGGTTGATGATCTGCGCTGCCTGAGAAAGACTGCTAGTAATCTCCAAAATATTTTCTCCACTTTTGAAAGTATTACCTACCACTGGTAATTTATCACCAAGATTCAAAAACTGAGTATCATATTTATTCAAAATACTTTTGGCACTATCAAAATCTGTCAAAGCATTGGCAAAATCTACATCAGCTTCATGATAACTATTTTCAGAAGCCTTGATGATGCCAGATTTAAAAGCCAAAAAACCACTCTGTCCATAATTGAGTAGCTTATCTTTGTCTGATTGCCACTTACCAGCAAATATAATACCTTGTACTGGTAATAATATAAGCGAAGTAATAATAGCAATGATAGCTGTTTGCTTGAAAGCTAAGCGATAATTAGTAGGCAAGCTTGCCTTTTGCTCAAATTCCTCTATCTCTGGGGCTATTTGTTCATGAAACATTGGTTCTGACTGTAACTCCCCTTGTTCTATCCCTTGGGCTGGCTGCTCGTGAATTACTGGCTCTACTGGGATGATTGACTGCTCTATAGGGGAAACTACTTCCACTGGAATTATAGGCTGTTCAATAGCCGCGGTTGTCTCTACTGGGCTTACAGCTTGTTCCATAGGAACAATTTCCTCTGCTACTACTATCGGCATTTCCGGTTCTGCGCTAAAGATTTGTTCTGTCTCAGGCTCAAATATTTCTTGTTTTTCCTCAATAATAGCCTCTGGGCTAGCCTTTTTTTTATTTAATAATTTACCAAAAAAACTAGATTTTTGTTCTACGGATTTTGGATAGTCATGACGCAAATCAACAACGTGTATTGAGGAATAAAAATCACTAACTTTTGATTCAACACTAGTAACTGGCGCTTTATTTTCAGAACGTGATTTGAGACGAGTCAATATTTCACTAGCGCTCAGATCTTGCTTGATCAGACGATCCAGTTCTTTCAAAGCCTTAAGACGTGCCTGATCAATAGTTGGAGTGACAGCTGGAGCTTCATTAGCATTTTCTAACAAAAAACTATCAAGCTCGGCTAAAATATCCTGCTTAATCTTTGATTCGTCTGTCTGAGCTATTTCTAATCGGTCTTCTTCCGATTGCATATTTGTATATTATAACAAAAATGTTTGAAAACACCAAATCTAGCGTTCTTGATAATAAGGAAAGATAATAATGTTATTATCAAAATCTAAGACCAGATGATCTTGTTGATTTATATTCGCTATTAGACTATCAATATCTCTAGAAATAATATAAATAGTTTCTCGCTCTAAGTGACCATTCTTGACTTGTTCAATTTCTTTTTGTTTATTGACGGACATATTTTTTGGCTCACGAGCAAAGTAGCCATCATTGATGCTCAGATTATTTTCGGCTGCCTCCAAGACAAAATAAGAAAAATATTTATGGTTGATGACTGGTAAAAAAGAAAGGTGCTGATACTTTGGTAAATATTCAGAAATAATTTGATTATTTAGAGAAATGTAAGTTTTATTTTGATATTCCTGACTACGCTCTATTATTTTATGACTCAAATCATAAATTTGAATAAATAAAGCTAGGCATAAAACAATCACTGCTTGCTTAAACTTTAATTTTTTGACACTCAAAATAACACCTAGCATAATCAAATAATAAACTGGCCAGAAAAGTCTACCGGATGATCTAAAAATACCAAAAATATTATCAATAATAAGCTTGGGCCAATGTATTTGGAATAAAATATGATCATCCCAGGTCACAATATGACTGAGAGCTAGCAAAGTTAAAAATAAACAAAATAATATCAGCAGCCAATTATTTTTTAAAGATTCTAATTTATTTTTTTCTCTAAAGAATATGACGAGAGAAAAAATCAATAAAAAGATAATACCTAAACCCAAATAATTAAAACCCTCGGCTTGATAAAAAATACTTGGCCGATCAGACAAAACACCAGACCAAGTCATAGGATTAAATAAGGCATTTAGATTCATTGAAAAATCTCCGTAGCCAGTGGCTGTGCTCTGCTCTATCTGAAACAATCCCAGAATAAAACCGCAGAAAAATAAATAAGTAAGCAGAGATAAAATAAATAAAGTAAACTTTTTAAGACTTATAGTTTTTTTGATGAGTAATAGATCTACTGCCTGGAGTACAGCCACAAAAAACACCATGAACAATAAATAAGGATGGACCAGCAGAGCTAGGCCAGTCACAGTCAACCAAGCTAGCCAAGATAGTCTATCTTTAGTAAAGAAAAGCCACCAAGCGGCCAAAATCAGCCAATGACCAGCTAAAGCAAAGTGGCCACCCATCCGGAAAAGCATAATCGGACTCAAAATAAAAAATACACTACCCAGTAAAGACAAAACTTTATTTTTGAAAAATTTTTCTAATAGTAAATAAGAAAAAATGCCTTGTAAAATAAAGCAAAGCAAAAGCCATAAACCAGTATATTGAAAAACCATGGGTAACCAATTGGTAAATATCTTGAAAAAAATCGCCAAGAGCGGTATAGAGTCAGTATAGCTGATAGAGATGCCGCTAGGATAAGCATAGCTAGAAATCATACCTAGTGGCCAAGACCACTCGGCCTGCCTATACATTAGCCAGCCCGTATAATACTGAATCTGATCGGGTCCAGCTGTCAGTAGCCAAGCATCATAGCTAAAATCCAATAGATGCGGATAAATAACAAAAAAAGCTACAGCACCTAAAATTACTGCACTACTCAAAGCAATTATTGATTTAAATTTTGCGGAAATCATTTTTTATATCAAACTCTCAATATTCTCCAACCAAATATCACGTATATAAATAACGGTAAAAAAAATAAAATACCTAGAATTATTTTATTCTTGATAATCTTTTCTAAACCAAAATAAGCTAAAATAGTAAATAAAGGATAAGTGTAATAAATAAAATGACCTTTCAATACACCAGCCTCTAAATATGGCAATTTTAAATTATTAAAAATTGAAGCTGACCAGCCAGCTAGCAGTGCAATCAACCAAAATATAGTATAGCTAGACCAGTCTATTTTTTTCTTGAGAAGTTTAAAAATAAAAGTACTAAAGCCGATAAACCAAAGCATAAAAAATCCTAAACCAATTCTATTCGTATTTAGCAATGACTGCCAATGCCCATGGGTAGTATAGCGTCCATTGCCAACCAAAATTTTATCAGCTTCATCAAGCTCCCCTATTTTGATATTGTTATTGAATAAATTATAATAATCACCAAAAGAATCACTCAAAAGTATAGAAAAGTATGAATGGGGCAACTTATACCAATAAGGATAATCCGTAAAAATATTTGTATTGATAGTAAAAATATATTTCCAAGCATCACTCGTCAAAATACTCTGTCTAGGCTTGGCGTCATAAATATTGATAGTAAAGTAAGAATTAAAATTATTTTTTTTATAAACTAGCCAAGGAATATTCAGTAACAATGGTATAGTAATGATAAGTAAAATATATTTCCATAAATATTTT
>JAUPVE010000063.1 GCA_030917205.1 Patescibacteria group bacterium
ATTAAAACCAGGACAAATAGTTTTATTAGAAAATATTCGTTTTTATCCAGCGGAACAAAAAGGTGATAAAGTATTTGCTAAAAAATTGAGTCAGTTAGCTGATATTTATGTCAACGATGCTTTTGGTAATATTCATCGTTCTGATGCCTCAATGCAGGCTATTACTTATTATCTACCAAGCTATGCTGGATTTTTATTGCAAGATGAAATAAAAAATTTATCTAGCATCTTGGCGAGTCGCCAAGGTCTGGCAGTCATATTGGGTGGAGCCAAGATTTCTAGTAAGATTGGTTTATTAAAAAAGTTCAATAAGATCGCTGATCATATTTTGATTGGCGGGGCTATGGCCAATACTTTTTTAGCCAGTCAGGGTCATGAAGTCGGTAATTCGGTAGTTGATAAAGACTATCTGCTGACAGCTAAGAAGCTAGTGTCCAAAAAGATGCTCTTACCACTAGATCTAGTGGTAGCTAAGAGTTTAGAGGCTAAAATTAGCCAAAATGTCACTGTGGATAAAGTACCAAAACAGGCTTATATCCTAGATTTAGGCCCGCAAACTATTCATAATTATTTACAAACATTACAAAAAGCCAAATTGATTGTCTGGAATGGACCTTTGGGTTATTTTGAAAATAAATTATTTATCAAAGGCTCTAAAAATCTACTGACAGCTGTTTTGAAAACCAAGGCCAAGACTATCATTGGTGGTGGTGAGACAGTAGAGTTGTTGAAAAAATTACACTTAGAAAAAAAGGCAACTTTTGTTTCTACTGGTGGTGGCGCCATGTTAGAATTTTTGGAAGGCAAAAAATTACCAGCTCTAGAAAGATTGAGAGTAAAATAAATGCCGTTGAAAATAAAAAAAATATTAGCTAGTGAAATCTTGGATTCCAGAGGTAATCCGACTTTGCAAGTGGAGCTTACTTTGAGTAATGGAGTGATAGGTATGGCTGCCGTGCCTTCTGGTGCTTCTACTGGTCGCTTTGAGGCTTTTGAATTGCGTGACAATGACAGTAGTAGATATGCTGGTCTAGGTGTCACCAAAGCAGTGGCTAATATCAATAATATCATAGCTAGAGAATTAGCCGGTCTTGAGGTCACTGAGCAAAAAAAAATTGATGAATTAATGATCAAGCTTGATGGCACCAAGAAAAAAAGCAAATTAGGCGCCAATGCTATTTTGGGTGTTTCATTAGCCTGTGCTCATGTAGCGGCCAAAGCCAATGGTCAGCCTTTGTACAAATATTTGCGTCAACTTTATGATTATAAATTGACTAGTTGGCAACTACCAACACCAGTAGTCAATGTCATCAACGGTGGTAAACATGGTAGTACTAATATAAATATTCAGGAGTTTTGGCTAGTGCCTCATAGTGCTTCGACTTTTGCAGAAAAATTAAGACAAGCTTCAGAGATTTTTCATAAACTTGGGGATTTACTGACAGCTTTGGGCTTGGATACTGATTTGGGTAATGAAGGTGGTTATTCGCCTCATGTTAATTCTCATCGACAAGTTTTTGATCTTTTACATCAGGCCATAGAGTCGGCTGGCTATCAGTCAGGTTCTGATATCTTGCTAGGTATTGATGCTGGTGCTTCGGTTTTTTATGATCATGATCAGAATATTTACAAGCTACCCTTAGAAAAAGCGGAGTTTTCAGCCGCAGATTTAGCCGACTACTATTTGCATCTGATGCAATCTTATGATTTACGTTTTTTAGAAGATCCCTTTGACGAAGAAGATTGGTCAGCTTGGAAGCATTTTACTCATGATGAGTTTATAAAAAATAATAAAGTCAAAATTATCGGCGATGATTTGTTCGTCACCAATACTGAGCGCCTAAAAAAAGGCATAGAGCTTGGCGCTGCGAATACGATTTTGATCAAACCAAATCAAATTGGTACTTTGACTGAAACACTAGCGGCCATCACCATGGCCAAGCAGAATAATTATCAAGTAGTGATTTCTCATCGTAGTGGTGAAACCAATGACACAACTATTGCTGATCTGGCTGTGGCTGTAAGCGCCGACTATATCAAGACTGGCTCGACCGCTCGTGGTGAGCGGATTGCCAAGTACAATCGTTTATTAAATATTGAACAAAGTTTACAGTAATGTTGAATTTCAAAAACAATAAATTTCCTCTAGTTTTGATGATTTTGGATGGCTGGGGTTTGAGTAAGGAGACAACAGGTAATGCTATTGCCTTAGCCAAGACTCCAAATATTAATAATTATTTTAAAAAATATTCCAGTACCACTATCAACGCTTCGGCTGAATTTGTTGGTTTGCCAAAAGCTCAGCCAGGTAACTCGGAAGCCGGCCATATGAATATTGGGGCTGGTCGCTTAGTAGAGCAGGATGATGTGATTATTTCCAAGAGCATAAATAATGGTACTTTTTTCAAAAACCCAGCCTTGTTGCAGGTAGCCAAGCATGTCAAAGCAAATAATTCTGACATACATTTGATGGGCTTGATTTGTGATGTCACTAGTCCGCATTCTGATATGGATCATCTTTTGTCTTTGTTGAGTTTTTTTGTCAACAAGACTAAACAAAAAATATACTTACATCTTTTTACTGATGGTCGTGATAGTCCGCGTTTCGCTGCTTTAAAAATTTTGAATCATTATGAAAAAGTTTTTGCTAGTCCACGCGTGCAGGTAGCAACTGTTATGGGGAGGTTTTATGCTATGGATAGGAAAAAGGCTTGGGATAGGACACAGATGGCTTTTGATGCGATGACTATGGGCCATGGTCAGACAGCCAAGAATGCCGAAGATGCAGTGAGCCAAGCCTACAATCGTGGAGAGAGTGATGAGTTTATATTGCCAACGGTGATTGTTGATGAGCAAAATAAACCAGTCAGCGTCATTGGTGATGATGATGCCGTGGTATTTTTTAATCTACGATCAGATCGAGCTCGTCAATTATCTAAAGTTTTTGTTCAGCCAAATTTTGAGAAAAAAAATCCTGATTCTTTTATACGAGCCAACTCAATCAAAAATTTACTTTTTGTAGCTTTGACCGATTTCGGTCCGGATCTTGATAGTATTTTGACGGCTTTTCCTAGTATGGATCTCCAAGGTACTTTGGTCTCAGCTATGTCTGATTATCGTCAATTGTATATCGCTGAGTCAGAAAAATATGCCCATGTCACTTATTTTTTTAATGGCGGCTATGATCGAGCCATTGTTGGTGAAAAACGGGTGAATATACCATCACAAGTTGTGCCGACTTATGATCTCAAGCCGGCTATGTCAGCCAGAGAAATCACTAAATATGTAGTCAAAGCTTTGAATAAAAAACAGTATGATTTTATAGTTTTGAATTTTGCCAATCTTGATATGATTGGGCACACTGGCAATCTGCAGGCCGCCATAAAAGCAGTAGAAGTGGTTGATGAGTGCCTTGGATCTATTATGAAAACTTTACTCAAGAAAAAAGGTACAGCTGTCATCACGGCTGACCACGGCAATATAGAGGATATGATCAATTTGAAAACTGGCGAAGTAGAGACAGAACATTCATGTAATAAGGTGCCTTTTATAGTGATCAATGATCAAGAAAAATATAAATTAAAAGATAACGGCAGTTTATGTAATGTGGCACCAACTATTTTGGATATACTGGAAATTAATAAGCCAGTAGAGATGACCGCTGATTCATTAATTATAAAATAAAAAATAAAATGAGTAATAGACCACGACCAGTAGTATTAATCATCCTTGATGGCTTTGGTATTGCTCCACCATCTCGGGCCAATGCTATATCGTTAGCCAAGACCCCCACCTTTGATAAATTTTCGGCTCACTATCCAGTCATGCCGATTGCAGCTTCTGGTGAGGCCGTTGGTTTATCTTGGGGTGAGATGGGTAATAGTCAAGTTGGACATTTGTCACTCGGCTCTGGTTTGATTCCTTATCAAAATTTACCACGTATCAATAAATCTATAACTGATGGTACCTTTGCTAAAAACGAAGCTTTTCTCGGGGCTATCAAGCAAGCAAAAGATAAAAATAGTGCCGTGCATCTAGTTGGTCTGGTCAGTAGTGGCGGTATTCATAGCTACAATGAGCACCTCTATGCCTTGTTAGAACTCATGCGGGAGCACAAAGTAGGACAGGTTTATGTACATGCTTTTCTAGATGGTCGTGATACTCTGTACAATAGTGGTACAAATTTTATTAGCAAACTGCAAGATAAATTAAAAGAAATTGGTCTAGGTACTATTGCTACTATTGGTGGACGCTTTTGGGGTATGGATCGAGACAATCGTTGGGATCGTATCGAAAAAGCTTATCGAGCCATGGTGGATGGACAGTCTGATGAAAAATTTGACGATCCATTGGCAGCCATAGAGAGCTACTACAAA
>JAUPVE010000064.1 GCA_030917205.1 Patescibacteria group bacterium
TGTACCAGAGTCTGATATTACCAAGTTAAAAGTTGGTGATACAGTAGAGATTACTCTAGACGCTTTTGGTAATGATCAGATTTTTAATGGTACAGTCACTTTTATAGATCCAGCTTCTACAGTCATTAGTGAAGTAATCTATTACAAAGTGACAGTTGGTTTCAATGTCAAAGATGAAAAAATAAAATCAGGCATGACTGCTAATCTGACAATTTTGACCAATAGTAAAGATAATATTTTAGTTGTGCCGTCACGCGCTGTCTCTGCTCGTGGAGATGAGCGTTTTGTAGAAGTACTAGAAAACAATCAGGCAGTAGAAAAAGAAGTGCAGGTTGGTCTCAAAGGCGATGATGGTCTTTGGGAAATAAGCTCGGGTTTGAACGCTGGAGAAAAAATTATTATTTCGACAAAAAACGGTAAAAAATAAAAGATGATAGAACTAATCAATCTAGAAAAAGACTACACCAACGAGGAGCTAGTCACGCCAGTTTTGCGTAATATCAATTTGAAAATTGCCAAAGGAGAGTTTTTGGCCATTATGGGACCATCTGGTTCTGGTAAGTCTACCTTGATGCATATTTTGGGTTTTTTGGATATTTTGAGCTCTGGTAAATATATTTTTCAAGATAAAGATGTTTCTTCTTTGGATGATGATACCTTGGCCATATATCGCAATCAAAAAGTTGGTTTTGTTTTTCAAAGTTTCAATCTCTTGCCTAAGACATCAGTCTGGGAAAATGTGCGCTTGCCATTATTGTACTCTGGCGGATTGGTAGATGAAAAAAAGGTTGATCAAGCTATTGCTAGTGTCGAATTGACTCATCGTTCAAAATATTTATCCAACCAATTATCTGGCGGAGAAAAACAAAGAGTGGCTATTGCTCGGGCACTGGTGAACAATCCAGATATTATCTTTGCTGATGAGCCGACTGGTAACCTAGATTCTAGATCAGGCACCCAAATCATGGCTATTTTGCAAAAGCTCAATGCCGAAGGACATACTGTTATTTTAGTCACTCACGAAACCAATACTGCCAAGCATGCCAAACGCATAGTCCGTATCAAAGACGGTGAGATTGTTAGTGATGAAAAAAATGACGAACAGATTATCGCTGCCAAGACAGAGTTGGTAAAATAAATTTTAGCTATTATAAATTTAAAAGGTATGCATTTTGATTGGCATCCAGTCATCACTACTTGGCAAATGATTAGGCGTAATAAAATGCGCTCATTTTTGACTTCTTTGGGTATTATTATTGGTATTTCTTCCGTTATTATAATTATATCCTTAGGTGCTGGCGCGCAAAGCTTATTGGTCAATGAAATCAAAAGTGTTGGCTCGGATCTCATAGGTGTATTACCCGGAGCTAGTGAATCAAATGGACCGCCAGCTTCTGTTTTTGGTATCAATATCACCACTTTAAAATATGCTGACGGTCAGGCTATAAAGAGTCGTGTGCCAGAGATTGTAGATTTTTCTGGCTATGTACGAGGAGCAGCCACGGTCAGTATTGAGGGGCGCAAAAAAGAAGCAAGTTTTGTTGGCGTCAATGCTAATTATTTGAATATTGAATCAACGGAAGTTGTTAGTGGTAGATTTTTTACAAATGAAGAAGATAATTCAGCTAGTCGGGTGGTAGTTTTAGGTAGCGAAGTAGCCGAAGCTTTGTTCAATTTTAGTGATCCTTTAGATACTCATGTCAAAATAAATAAGGAAACATTTGATGTCATTGGTGTCATGAAGAGTCGTGGTTCTGGTGGTTTTCAAAATCAAGATAACGAAATATATATTCCGCTCAACACCGGACAGAAAATAATGTTGGGCATCAATTATATTAGTTTGATGCGTCTAAAAGTAGCCTCAGGTGCTGATGTTGATAGTACCGTTGAAGAAGTCAAAAAAGTTTTACGCGATCAACATGGTATCACTGATCCAGAAAAGGATGACTTCAGTGTTCGTTCACAAGTGCAGACTTTGGATACTTTGAAAACTTTGACCGATGCGCTGAGTTATTTTTTGGCTATGGTAGCTGGCATATCTTTGATTGTTGGCGGTATCGGTATTATGAATATCATGCTAGTCTCTATCACCGAAAGTACTCGTGAAATTGGTTTGCGTAAGGCAGTCGGTGCTAGGCGTCGCGATATTAGTATCCAATATTTGATTCAAACTGTGGTTTTGAGTATGGTCGGTGGTTTGCTTGGTATATTTTTTGGAGTGCTGATATCCTGGTTGGTCAGTGTTGTAGCAAATTATCTAGGCTATGCTTGGGATTTTGTGATTACCTGGCAATCAGTTGTTTTAGCAGTTGGTTTTACTTTTGTAGTAGGTTTACTTTCTGGTTGGTATCCAGCCAAAAAAGCGGCCGAGCTTAATCCAATAGACGCTTTAAGATACGAATAAATGACTTATCGAGAAATTATAAAAATGTCAGTCAGAACCTTGCGGATCAATAAAGTCCGCACTCTTTTGACGGTTTTGGGAGTCATTATCGGTATATCTTCAGTCATGATCATAGTATCAGCAGGTGATAGTATGAAGAAACTGGTCAATGGACAGCTGGCTAGCTTTGGTTCTAGTTTGATTCAGACTGAAACTAGGGTACCAGAAGAAAGTGGGGGAGCTAGTTCTCAGGCTAGTGGTATAGTAGTGACCTCTATGACTCTCGATGATAGAGAGGCGATAAATAAATTACCAAATATTAGTCGTAGTTATGCTAATATAATTGCCCAAGATTTATTATCCTGGGAAGGCAATATCAAAAAAACTATTATTTTTGGGGTAAGCGCTGAATTTATTGATATTGATAATTCTAAGTTAGCAGAAGGTAGATTTTTTAATATCGAAGAAGATGATAATTTAGCTCGAGTTATAGTTTTGGGTAGTAAAATAAAAGAGGATTTATTTGGTAACAGTTCGCCTCTTGGTCAAAGTATCAAAATCAACAAAATGAATTACAAGGTCATCGGTGTCATGGAGCCACGGGGCAGTGTTCTTTTTTTTGATTATGACACTTTAGCTTTTGTACCAGTACAGACAACTCAAAAATTACTTTTGGGTGTCAATTATATTCAATCAATCAGTGCCAATATGATTGATATCAAAAAAGATGTGGAAACAAAAGAGGCTATCAATGCATTGCTCAGAGAAAGACATGATATCGACGATCCGAAGCGTGACGATTTTCAGGTATCGACTATGGCTGACGCTATGGATATATTAAACACAGTGATTGGGGCAGTGACTTTATTGTTAATAGCTTTAGCTATGGTTTCTTTGATTGTTGGGGGAGTCGGTATTATGAATATCATGTACGCTACTGTAGCTGAGAGGACTTTTGAAATTGGTTTACGTAAAGCTGTTGGCTCAACCAAGAAAAATATTTTACGGCAATTTTTGACCGAAGCAGTTATTATTACTATTTTGGGTGGCATAGGTGGCGTGATCATAGGGGCGCTTGTGACTTATTTGATTTATGTGATTGCCAATAGCTACGGCTTTGATTGGCCTTTTAGTATTTCTTATATTGGTATTTTGATTTCTTTAGTTTTTTCTACTTTAGTTGGTTTGATTTTCGGCTCTTATCCCGCCAAAAAGGCCGCTGAGTTGGACCCTATTACAGCCCTGAGACGTGAGTAAAATAAGAGGAAAATGCTTATTTTTAGCACTCCTTGACATCGAGTGCTAATTTGCTTTATAATACTAAATATGGAAGCCAGATACGACAAATTATTAAAAGCTATCATTGAGCAATATATACAGACTGCCAAACCAGTCGGCTCCAAGACCTTGGCCGAGGACAGCGGCTTTGATTTGAGCTCAGCGACTATTCGCAATGAAATGTCTGATCTTGAAGAGCAGGGTTTTATCACTCAGCCTTATACTTCGGCTGGTCGTATTCCGACAGCTAGTGGCTATCGCTACTATTTAGATAATCTATTATCAGTCCAGAGTTCTACACACAAAGATTTGGATGAATTGGAAGGTGCCTACAAAGAAGATATTAGGCAATTGATAAAAATGTTGTCTGCCAAAACTAATTTAGCCGTTATCTTGAGTCGTGAGTCAAATGATATTTATATCACCGGATTATTCAATTTATTTTCCCAGCCAGAGTTTGAAGATTATAAAATGGTTTTATCAATGAGTCAGGTAGTAGATTCTTTGGAGCGCGCAATGTCAAATATGTTTCATAAAATTGACAAGCCACAGGTACTACTCGGTGCAGAAAATCCTTGGTCAGAGCATTGTGCTGTAGTGATTGCTCCCTTTCATACTCCAGAAAAAAATATTTTAGCATTTTTAGGCCCCTTGCGTATGAATTATAATCAAGCCTTGGGTCT
>JAUPVE010000065.1 GCA_030917205.1 Patescibacteria group bacterium
CATCCCTCAGCTGACTAGACAGCTGGATCAGTTTACCAATCTCCGGACCAGGAGTAAAGCCCATATCCAAAAAATCTTTACCAGTCATAAGCTCTGGGGCAACTTGTCTATCAACGCCAAGTTGTTCAGCTCTCTCGACCAACCAATTACTTAATTCTCTAATTTGATCTTGATTTACTTCAAAGCTGGCTCGCTGATCAGCTTCTGACAACAAAGCTAGTTCTCTAATATTTGATGGTGCTGCATCTTTGGCTAAACGACGAAAAACACTATCCTTAATTTCACTAGCCTGTAATTTTTCTTGATGCAAGTAGAGTGGTCTCATATGCTGACGCACTAAAGCTAAAACTTTAGCTTCGGTATTTTTATCTACACTGATGCTATCCAAAAAAACTTTAGCCAAACCCGTGCTAAACACCTCATGACCATGGGCAGTTGTTCTGCCATTTTTTTCTGTCGTTGTCTCAGCTTTACCCAAGTCATGACATAGAGCAGCCAGAATCAAAGGCCACATTTCCTGCTCAACTAATTTTTCCCGTCTAGCTACATAGGACATTTCGTCGACAGCCAATTTTGTGTGCTCCCACACATTACCTTCTGGATGCTTCTCTGGGTCTTGTGTGGTAGTAATCAAAGGCGCAAACTCTGGATGCAATTTTTCAAAAACTCCTAAATCCATACCCGCTTGCAAACCAAGAGACGGATGTTCAGACTTTAAAAGTAATTTACGCCACTCTTCATATACTCTCTCTTTGGAAAGATGTTTGAGGCTATCAGCCATACTGGTCATAAGACGACGACTATGTTCATCGATCACTAATTCAAAACGACCAACAAACTGCATGGCCCGTAAAACCCGCAAAGGATCATCTACAAAAGTTTCTTCATCAACTACTCGCAAAGTCTTACTTTTCAAATCATCGACACCATGAAAAGGATCGACGATCTTACCAGTCAGCGGATCAGCTAGAATAGCATTGATAGTAAAATCCCGACGACGCGCCGCCTCTGATATGGCCATAAATGGGTCAGTCGCTACTGAAAAATCAGCGTGCCGAGAACCTTTTTTTGAATCGCGGCGCGGCAAAGAAACATCTATATCAATAGTCCGATTAATAGAAACTTTCAAAACTCCAAATGATTTTCCGACAGTCATTACTTTACCAAAGGGGCGTAAAATATCCTCTAGCTTTTCAGCCTCCACACCAAATACTTCAATATCAAAATCTTTTACTTCTTTGCTTAAAAGTAAATCACGCACAGCTCCGCCAACTAACAGGGCTCGGCCACCAGCATCTTGAATCGCCCGACAAATCCTCGTCACTGCTTCATAGCTTTCGGCTTGTTTTTCCAAACCCTTTTCTTGCCAGTCACTAATATAATCATCAGGCAACAACAAACTATCAGCAATGTTATTTGCTTCAAGTTCTGGGGTAATTTTTGTTTGGACTACTGGATTTTCCATACGAATAAAAATCCTGGTCTAGTTTTGCACACCAAAACAAATACCAAAAATTTTGAAAGATTTTCCGCCCAGAGGACGGTCGCCCCTTGGGCGATAAATAACAAAATTATTTACTTTCTTTTTTTACTCTCTACTTGCTTGATAGCCATGGTAGTCTTGATGACTGTGTCAGGGTTCAAAGAAATAGAATCAATACCTTCTTTGACTAAAAACTGAGCAAAATCTGGAAAGTCAGAAGGTGCTTGGCCGCAAATACCAATTTTTCTTTTATTCTTTTTGGCTACCTTGATAACCTGACTGATCAAAGATTTGACCGCTTGATTGCGTTCGTCATAGACATGAGCCACAATCTGCGAATCCCTATCAACTCCTAGAGTAAGTTGAGTCAAATCATTGGAGCCAATGGAAAAGCCATCAAATATTTTGCAAAACTCGTCAGCCAAAATAACATTGGAAGGAATTTCACACATAACATAGACTTCTAATCCCCCAACTCCCCGCTTCAAACCGTGCTTGGCCATGATGGCCAGTACTTTTTTGCCTTCTTCTATAGTCCGACAAAATGGCACCATGATTTTCAAATTTCTCAGGCCCATATCTTCTCGCACTTTGACCAAAGCTTTGCACTCTAGCTCAAAAGCAGTAATGTAGTTTGGGTCATAATATCTCGAAGCACCACGCCAGCCAATCATTGGATTACTTTCGACTGGTTCAAACTCGGCTCCGCCAATCAAATTAGCGTATTCATTTGATTTGAAATCTGACAAGCGGACAATCACATCCTTTGGATAAAAACTAGCGGCAATTCTAGCTACACCCTCAGCAAGTCGGTCAATAAAAAATTGCGTTTTGTTTGGGTAGGCAGCTGTTAATTTTTCAATCTCGTGCTTGGCTTTTTTATTTTTCAACTTATGAAAATTCAATAAAGCCATAGGATGAATCCTGATATAAGAAGTGATGATGAATTCTTCCCTAGCCAAACCGACACCATCGTTTGGTATAAAACTCTGAGCCATAGCCATTTCGGGATTACCGATATTCATCATGATCTTGGTGCGAGTCTTTTTCACTTTCTTCAAATCAGTTTCTTTGATTTGGAATTTCAATAAACCGGCATAAATATTTCCTCGTTCACCTTCAGCACAGGAGACAGTGACCGATTCTTTATTTTTTACTTTTTCAGTGGCGTCTACTGTACCGACCACGCAAGGAATGCCCAGCTCACGACTGATGATGGCCGCGTGACAAGTCCTACCACCAGCATTGGTGACAATGGCCGCTGCTTTTTTCATGATCGGCTCCCAATCAGGATCAGTCATCTCGGTGATCAAGACTTCACCTTGTTTAAAATTACCAATATCAGCCACATCTTTGATAACATGAGCTGGTCCTTGGCCAATCTTGTTGCCGACTGAGGCACCCTCGGCCAGCACCTTACCACTACCTTGTAAAATATATTCTTTGAGTTTGGTCGGATCGTCTTGTGAGCGTACAGTTTCTGGTCGAGCTTGGACAATGAATAGCTTGTCAGTCAAACCATCTTTAGCCCACTCCATATCCATGCCTTTTTTGTAATGCTTTTCGATGACTACGGCCCACTTGGCTAGCTGGATGACTTCTTTATCAGTCAAAACAAACTTGTGCCTGTCTTTAGCTGGGACACGCATATCAACTGTAGCATGAGTACTGCCAGCAAAATTATAAATTAATTTTTGCTCTTTGGAGCCAATACGACGACTAATGATAGGATTCAAACCTTTGAGTAAGGTTGGTTTGAAGACATAATATTCATCGGGATTGACCTTGCCTTTCACAATATATTCGCCCAGTCCATAAGTAGCATTGATCAAAACGGCATCACGAAAACCTGACTCAGTATCAATAGAGAACATGACGCCAGAACTGGCTTTATCTGAGCGGACCATTTTCTGCACAGTGATAGATAGCTTGATCGAAAAATGATCAAAGCCCTTGTCTGTGCGATAAGAAATAGCACGATCTGTAAAAAGCGAAGCTACGCATTTACGACAAGCATCTAGTAAGGCTTTTTCACCCTTGATATTCAGATAGGACTCTTGCTGACCAGCAAAAGAAGCATCCGGTAAATCCTCGGCTGTCGCTGAGCTACGAATAGCCACATCAACATTAGCGACATTGAACTGCTGGGATAGCTGGTGATAATAATTTATAATTTCTTTTTTCAAATCTTCAGGAAACTCAGCCTGCAAAATAGTTTTGCGAATTTGGGCACCACGCTGTGATAAATTTTTCATATCACTCGTATCCAAATCTTTCAAGATTTTTTTGATTTTATCTTTGACACCACTGTTATCCAAAAAGTAATCATAAGCCGCAGCTGTGACAGCGTAGCCATTGGGTATTTTGACACCAACAGGAGTTAGCTTACGATACATTTCACCAAGTGAGGCATTTTTACCACCGACAATTGGTATGTCTTTGATACCAATTTCCCTAAACCACAAAACGTATTTTTTGGTCATAATTTTTTATTTTTTATCTAAAAATAACGGCACTATTTATATAAGCCAGCCGTGTGGCCGAATTTTATAATTTATTAAAGATGTAGTTTTTCAGCAAAGCGTCCAATCAAAGGCAGGGTCCAAAATTTACCATGCAAACTCTGGCTGATGCCACGGACTGAAAAAAATACTGCCAAAATAAAGATTGGAAACAACATAAAGAAAAAAGCGGCCGAAACAATCTCTATCAAAAATAGTAATAAACCTTGCTTGGCATGAAAATGAGCAAAGGGTGAATGTTTTTTAAACAACAATGGCCAAAAGCATAAAATACCGACATAACCCATAGCAGCACTAACTTTATGCTCCTCGACATCGTGTTTATCTATTT
>JAUPVE010000066.1 GCA_030917205.1 Patescibacteria group bacterium
AATACAGGGCCTACTTGTTGTTTATTCTTTATCTTTTTCTATATCCTCAGGACCCTCTTCTGGAGTACCTAGTACAATAGCATCTTTCAAAGCGTCATTTCTTTCTTTCTTGTTAAACTTCAAACCCAAGGTGTTCAACAATTTAGTAAAACGCTTTTCATCCTCTCTCTCCAAATAGCGTAATAGCTTGTGTCGTAGTGACACTTTAGCGATCAAACCACGGCGAGAAGAAAAATCTTTCTTGTTCTCTTTCAAGTGTCTGGTCAACTCTTTGACTTCTTCAGTCAAAATAGCAATCTGCACTTCTGGAGAACCAGTGTCGTTTTTGTGAGTCTTAAACTTTTCAATCAGTTTAAGCTTCTTTTTCTTGTCCAACATGTCTTTTCCCTTTATTACCATGTAGCCGAGCAAACCTCGATAGTTAGACTATTGTCAGGTCAAACCAAGCCATAGGTATCAATAATTAAGTGAGTGGATATTACCACTTTTACGGGTAAAAGTCAATTTTGGGGAGTATAATGCCATACTATTGACAAAATAGCTAAAATATGCTATTATTGTATATTAATTTGAAGTACCTTAAATACTTGCGAAAACAGCCCTAATAGCCTCAGCGTCTAGATTATCTATTATATATAGGTATTTTGAGCGCTGCGGCTATTCAATAGTCGCTTCTACTGGTGTGCCTTGTGTCTTTGCGTGGTGTAAAGATAAGAGGTGTACCGAAAAAAGGAGAGAAAACCATGGCTCGTCAGAAGAGTGAATTCGTCAGTGCCCTTGGCACGACCTTCGAGATGATCAAGCTGATCGCCGAGGAAGTCTACTCCCTGGGTGGTAACGACAACAACATGCGGACGATTCTGAAGGATCACAAGCTCCGTCAGCAGATCGCCAAGTTGCTCGTCACCAACCTTGGTGAGGTCTACCCGCTGGATGTCTTCGGACACAGCATCGACGAGCTCGTCAAGCAGGGCAACTACAACTGGGCCGACGACAGCATCAACGACCGCAACTTCAAGGCGGACGAGATGCACCAGACCGAAGTCTTTCTCAAGCACTTCGGCCAGAACATGAGCACGGAGACCGTGCTCAAGGCTCTGGATGCCGACGGCCTGCGTCCGGCGACCATGTCGGAGCTGCTCGAGTTCGGCAGTCGCTATCCCGAACTGCAGCGACAGTTCGCCATCGTGGCCCTCGGCTCTCTCTGGCGGGATGCCACAGGGATCCGCTATGACGGTTGCCTCTATGGCAGTGCTGACGAGCGTGAGCTTGGTCTGCGCGGGGTCGTCAATGGCTGGAACGGTGACTATCGCTTCGCTGCTGTTCGCAAGTAAACAATCATCTTCAAGATCCTAGCTTGCTAGGAGAAAGGAGTGAAACACATGACCTCGATAGTATCCCAGCAGGGAGTGTCGAGGTTTTTTTCTTTTTAGAAAAAATATAAAAAGCCCGCTGACTCTATCCATTGTCATTGCGAGGAGCCGAAAGCGACGAAGCAATCTACACTGGTAGATTGCCGCGCTCACTCCGTTCGCTCGCAATGACGATAAACCAATTCAGCGGGCTTTCATTAAAACTCCGTCTACATTTTTGTGTCGTTTTATGATAATATATGGATATGGAAAAAAACTCTTTAGCTAAATACAAACTATATTTAAAAAGCAAAGACCTCAAAACCAGCACTATCAAAAATTATAGCTGGCATGTGGGACAATTTTTACTGTGGTCTGAAAATAAGAAGATTACTATTCCTCTTTTAAAAAAATACAAAGAATTTTTACTCGCTAAACAAAAAAATATTGGCAGTATCAATTTGCGCTTAGTCATACTCAATAGTTATTTACACTTTATTGGCTTTAAACATTCTTTTGAACTACTGACTGACAATAAAAACCGACTGGCGGCTCTTGACCCCTTGCAATTACAAAATTTTCTGGACCAGCCCACGAAAAAAAATAACCCAGTGGGTCATAGAGACAAGGCTCTACTAGAAATTTTATATACTAGTGGCCTCAAAGTCAGCGACCTAGTCAGCCTCAAGAAAAATCAAGTTGATTTTTTGAGTCGCGAAATTATCCTGAGCAAAAAACACATTGCTCTACCACCTTATGCTCTGCATTATTTAGAAAAATATCTGAATTTTAGGAAAGACAAAAGTCCTTGGCTCTTTATCAACTTTGATCGCAGTAAAAAAGCTGGTGAAAAGCCACTCTCGGTCCGCTCAGTCGAAAGAATAGTAGAAAAATATGCTTTGTCTCTCCGCCCCCGCCTGAAAATCACTCCCCAAATACTACGCAACACTCTCGCCTATAATCTAAAAAGCCAAGGTGTCACTGGCACCGGCCTCAAAGAAGCTCTCCACTTTCAAACTAAAGTAGGAGCTGGCAATTATCTCAATAGACTATAAAAAAAGCCCCTGATCAGGGGGCTATTTTTGATAAAGTTATTTCAGGTCGCCGATGTAAAAAGCTGGTAATTTTTCGACGGATTGCTTGGCATGCAGAGTGTTGAAAAACTCCGTCATATCCTTACCGCAACCATTCAAAATCTTTTCACCACCTGGATGCTTATCTACAAAACTTGTTACATCGTAGACCTTGCCGTTTGAGGCCAGCCAGCAATCTGTCGGTACAGTGTGTTTCGCCACATCATCTAGGGTATAGCTAGCAGCTGTATTGGCCTGATTTGTGTTTTCCATATTTTGATTATTCTCTGGTATAGATATCTTTTTATCTTTATCCCAGACGCAGCCGCTGAGCACCAAGGCTAGGGCTATGACCATAATATATTTTCTCATATTTTATTCAAAACGCTTACTTATTAATTAATTTTGATATTATAGCATAATTTTTTATTTAGTAAAATATATTTACTAACTTTCGCGCAAATAGCCCCAAGTATTGAGCTTGTCACTATCTTCGTACCAGCGATCACCGATATCAGTGCGATAATACATATTGGGTATCATCAAATTACTCACTCTATTGTAGACATGCTTCTGCGCCTGCTTCATAGTCAGACCACTACCAGTGATAGTCAGTACCACACCAGCTTCACCAGCGACTAGCCACTCGCCTTTTTCCATCTTGGCATCCTCAAAATGTACGCCGTCATAATTTGGCTTGTGAAATAAGATCACGGCATTCTTGGAAAAAGAATCAAAGGTTGCTGGATCATCAAAAGGATATGGCGGGACAATAATCCTGACACCCATCTGAAAACCTTTTTTGGTTTTGATCACAAAATCTTCGCCAGCGGCCATTTTATAAAAAAATTCTCCCATGGGCATGGCTATACCTTCTTGTTGGATAAAAATAGTCGGATAACCAAAACGGGAAGTAAACTCCAAAGGATAAATACCATTGCCATTGACTATGCAGTTGATATCAATATAGCCAGCAAAATGCTCTTCAGCTAATTTGGCTTCCAATTTTTTTAAAGTAGCATTAAATATTTTATTTGGCTGGCTCCAAAACATACTAGTACCCATCTCACCAGTTGAGGGCCCCAGATTACCAGGGAATAATTTCTTATGCTCAAAATTAA
Organism: Patescibacteria group bacterium; assembly: GCA_030917205.1. Classification (GTDB taxonomy): domain Bacteria; phylum Patescibacteriota; class Patescibacteriia; order UBA1558; family GWA2-36-10; genus CALMZN01. The sequence continues at coordinate 3,547 of JAUPVE010000066.1, forward strand.
CATTGATAGGATCCAAAAATTTCTGGCCGTTAAAGAAGGCACCAATAGCCACCTCGACACCAACCACTCTTTTTTGCAATTGCAGTTCTGCTACTTTGTCAGAAAAAACTTTTTTATAAGCCTCGAGCATATGCAAGACATCCTGACCGTCTTCTTCTTCGCCGATAAACAAAAAAGATTTAGAGACATGAGACTCACCACTAGATTTGATCACATAGCGACCAGGATTTTTTTTCATAAAATCAATAGCCTGATCAAAAGAAGTAAAAATCTGATAAGGAATAATAGAGATACCATGCTTCTTCATCTCTTCCTGACCAAAACTCCTGTCGTCTTCTAGCTTATCCGTATAGGCTGTACCGCCAATGACTAGTTTACCTTTTTTCCTCAAATCCTCAGCGATAGTACCCTGACCTAGAGTGTCGTCAAAGACAATCACATCGGCCCAATCAACCCAGTCTTCCCACTTGTTTATACGATCAACAAAACCAGTACCAATATCAGCTGAATTTTCATCACTGATATAAACTTTGACTTGATTACCCTCTTTAGCAATCACCCAGGCAATGTCACACAGTAAGCCTTCAATACTGACAAACAAAAACTTTTTTTCCATAAAATACACTAATATTTAGACCTCTAAATTATATCACTTTGGCCAGAAAAAAGAATAGAT
>JAUPVE010000067.1 GCA_030917205.1 Patescibacteria group bacterium
TAAAATTATGATGACCAAAAAGATGACAATAGTTTTTTTCTTTGGACTGACTATATTTAACTTCTTCATTGAAAAAAATAATTAAACCATTTAATATAATTTGGGGATTTTTTACTTAAATCTACCTGAGCCAAACTATCAGTGCTGGAAGTAAAATTGATTTGTTTTTCTCCTGGTTTTACCAAATTAAGTTTTGTACGAGCTTCTTTTTCTATGTATTGATCAGTTTTGAGATAGGCAATCATACTACCTAATTTATCTGATTTACTTTCCAAATCACCCAATTGATTTTCTAAAGCAGCTATTTCTTTGTTTATTTCGTAGCGCACTATGGCCTCACGTATCACTTTGACCGCTGATAAAACCAATAAGACAATCAAAATTAGATTTACGAAACGGGACTCAAAAAAAGTCCTAGCAGCATCTTTTTTCTTACTTTGTCCTATCATTTTGCGCTAAAAGCATTTATACAATTATAACACAAAGCTGCTATTTTTCAAAAGATTCTTTTCGAAGCGAAAAAAAAGTGCTATAATTTACCCAGTGAAATACCGCCACAATATACTTTAATAAAAAATTTTACAGTTTACAAAATATAAACTAAAAATATTTTAAAAGTGTTAATTGGCGGTAGTTCTCGTGTTTAACACGAGAACTATTTCACGGGGTAAATAAACAAATAAAAATAAATGTCTATCAATCAAATCAAAACAAAAAAAGTGACTTGGCTACACATTACTAAGCCAACACCAGCTGACATAGAATATCTACGCAAAGAGTTTCAATTTCATCCACTAGATCTAGAAGATTGCATTGGACGCATTCAGCGCCCTCAAATCAGTGAATACCCTCATTATATTTTTTTTATTCTCACCTTCCCCTTTTATAACCGCAAAAATAAAGTCATTGAATCCAGCGAAATGGATTTTTTTATTGGACCAAAATATTTAGTGACTATCAGCGATGGCCTGACACAAGTAGTTGATAATTTTTTTCATGACATGCAAAAAAATGACTACAGTCAAGATCAGTATATGCAAAGTCATCCTGTTTTCTTACTTTATGAAATACTACACCGCCTCCAAAACTACACCATGCCCATGCTTGATCATGTCAACCATGATATAGAGGAAATGGAGCACAACATATTTTCTGGGAAAGAAAAACTAGTCGCTCGAGAAATTTTGAACATCAAAAGAAATATTGTCAACTTGCGTAAAATAATGCAAGCCCACAAAAATATCATCAAAAAACTGATGAACAGTCGGACTAAAGTTTTTATGCCTGACAACACGGAAGTTTATTTCTCCAATATTTTGGATCGCACCAAAGACATCTGGGACATCCTCGAAACTCAAAAAGAAAATATTTCTGCCTTTCATGAGGCCAATGAATCGTTGCTTTCTTATAAGCTAAACGAGGTCATCAAAGTCTTAACCATCATCTCTGTAGTCTTGATGCCAGCCAATCTACTCGCTGTTATTTTTGGCATGAGGACAGACTGGACTCCAATCATAGGCATGCATTTGGACTTTTACATAGTCATATCGATAATGTTAGCCGTCATGCTCGGACTACTGATCGTTTTCAAGAAAAAGGACTGGCTCTAGAATATTGCCAATAATGCTTTTATCTGTTATAAATAATCCCAAGCCTAAAAGCTTGGGCTTTTTTATAAATTATGTCTAATTTTTGGCAAAAATTGAATAAACCAATAATTACCGCTACTCCGATGGCTGGTATTACTGACACCGCTTGGCGTCAATTATGTAAAAAATGGGGTGCGGATGTTGTTTATACAGAATTTGTATCGGTTGATGCTTTATTTTATGATAGCAAAAAAACCTTACAAATGCTCGCCTACAAGGCTAGCGAGCAACCGGTCATTGCCCAAATATTTGGTAAAAGAAGTGAGCTGTACCCCAAAGCTGCCAAGCTCATAGAACAACTGGGCTTTGCTGGAGTAGATATCAATTTTGGCTGTCCGGCCAAAAAAGTAGCTGGCCATGGTGGCGGTATTTGCCTACTCAGAGACATGGAGACCGTCAAAAAAATAGTAGCCAATACTATTGAAGCAGTCACCATACCAGTCTCTATCAAAAGCCGTATTAGCCTCAATGCTATCATTGGCGCACCAGAAAAAGGTAAAATAACTGCTCTAGATCTTTTGGATGCTCTCAAAGAATACCCACTATCAGCAGTCATCATCCATGGTCGTACTTATGAAACGCCATTTACAGGACCAGTTGATTTGGAAATGCTCAAAAAACTAAGAGAAAAATTTACTCAAGGTATTTTTTTAATCAATGGGTCCTTTCAAAGTATAGAATCCGTGGTAGCTGATTTGGCCTACACCAAAGCTGATGGTATAGCTTTAGCTAGATCACTCTATGGCCAGCCCTGGCTCTTCAAACAAATAAAAGACTATATCCAAACTGGGCACTACACAGAAATAACTTGGCCAGAAATAAAAGCTACAGCCATTGAACATGCTCATCTACTCTACGAAAGTAAAGGACCAAAAGGCTTTCAAGAAATGCGTAAACACCTCTTATTCTATGTCAAAGGTCACCCGCAAGCTGCTGAACTCAGATATAATCTAGTCCGAGTCACCACACCTATAGAAGTAGAAAAAATATTTGCTGAAATATAAAACAGTCCCAAATATTGGGACTGTTTTTTTATTAACTATTTTTTGCCAGACAATTTTTCTAAAGCCTCTCTAGTGAGCTCTATTTTATCCTGACTAAAGGCTGCGCGCATCGCATGATCATCAAGCTTTATAGCATCAGTAGCAAAGTCGCCATTGGTATCTATGAGCCAATGATCAGAGCGAGCTGGCCAAAAACCACTATGTATTTTCTGAATATTGAAATACTGATCGCCAATTCTAGCTGGTATCCAATGTTCTGCTGGCATGTCTTTTACTTTATCAAAATTGTCCAAAGCAGACCTCTCAAAAGCTTCCATATTTTTGAGTATAATGTCTGGATCATTTGTATCAAATTGACCAGATGATAAATCTATCTTTTCACCACTACGAACAGCATTCAAAAATATTTTAATCTTATCTTCAGACCAACCACTATCTCTAGCATAATCCGAAATCAAAGCGCCAGTCTGTACTGGATTTTCACCCTTGACGACTGAAGAAACCAAGTCAGACATATGACCAGAATTTTTAGCTGACTCATAAACATCACGAGTATAATCGCTACCGTTATTGATAAAATCTTCAACTTTTTGCTCGGTAATATTAGCTGCTACTACTTCCGGAGCTGTAGCTGTGACTGTATCAACAGTAGACTCAATTTTTGCATTTTCGACTGCTAAAATATTTTTTTCAGCCAGCAACTTATTTAGATCTCCGACACTCATCTCTTGAGTATGTCCATCAGGAAAAATGACATTTGGTTGAGCATCTCTATCCCAATCATACACTCTATAAATATCTGAACCAGACTTGATCTCCAAAAATTGATCACCTGTATTTTGATCAATAACTAAATTGTGATCAATGCCTGTGTCAAATTTTTGCCCAGCTGCTAAATCAGCTACATTACTATCTGCTAGATGGCCGGCTTCCAAGCCTGATGAAGCCTCAAAACTCAAAACTGGCTTGCCATTAATGAATGCAATTTTAACCTTGTCGCCATCATGTACCAAATCAGCTAAATTGCCGCCTTGATCTTGATTCAAGTGTTGCACGGCATTAGCAGTTTGGTTTTCGGCCCAAGCCGACAAGGCCTGCTGATCATTGAGGTCGCCCTTGTATCCGAGTTCTTTAGCATGGTCTTCAAATATTTGATGAGTAGAGCGCCAAATAGAATCAGGGCCACTCATATTTGTCGAATCTATCTTATCTTCAAAATAAGGATTGCCGGTGACTTGTGGTGGTCTCGGTTGCTCGACACCCAATGTTGAATCAGTACTGGCAGTAGCATCGCCTGGCTTGGAGTCTACTATTTTTTCAGGATCTGATTCTTTCTTATTAAAATGTTCATCCAACCACAAAGCGGCTGCACCACCAAGCACTGCACCACCAATAGTAGTCCACAAACGCCTATTTTTGATCTTACTACCAATTCTATTTAGATCTTCCTCTACTTGCTCAGCACGCTTGTCAGTCCTACTACT
>JAUPVE010000068.1 GCA_030917205.1 Patescibacteria group bacterium
CAATAGCTAAATATTTTTTACCATCACCAATCATCATGACTTTTTCTGACAGCTTACGCTTCACTCCATCTAGAGTGATGAACTTCTCAGCCTTTTTGGCTGAGCTGACAACAATATTGTGATCACTAACCTGCCTGGCATCAAAAGCATGTAAGGGCTGACCTAATTCATACATGACATAATTAGTGATATCAACTACATTATTAATTGGCCTGATGCCAACTGCTTGCAATTTTATTTTTAGCCACCAAGGTGATTCAGCTACTTTGATATTGTGTAACAAAACAGCGCTATAGCGATAACAATCTTTATTTTGAACGCTGACTTTAATTTTTGATTTATTAGTACCCTTGATTGGAGTATGTTGATAGGGCGTTAACTTTAATTTGTAGATAGCCGCTAGCTCTCTAGTCAATCCATATTGACCCCATAGATCTGGGCGATGATTCATAGATTTATTATCAATATCCATGATGACATCATCTAGTCCCAAAAGTTGACTAAGCTCCTGACCAGGTTTGCCAGGAAAATCTGATAAATCCAAAATTTCTCTTTCTGAAGATTGGTGGAATAAATTGGCAATACCTATCTCTGGCACAGAAACTATCATGCCCTGGCTCTCGACACCGCGAATTTTGGCGGGCGCCAATTCTACCCAGTCACCTTGACCGTGCCACTTCACACGACTACCGACAGTAGCAACAGCCACCAGCATCCCTTTGCTCAAATTAGTGCCACCACAAACTATTTGTTGACTTGTTTTACCAATATTGACCTGGCAGACTTGAAGCAAATCAGCTTGGGGGTGCTTGGCTAACTCTACTATCTGACCAACCACAATACCTTTAAGTTGTTCGGCTTGCTGTTCTATGCCTTCTACCTCAACTGTAGACATAGTCAAAGCCAACTCCAATTCTTTTGGACTAAGATTACTTGGAAGTTTTAACCAATTTTTTACCCAATTTAATGAAAGATACATATACTTTAAAATTGTTTTAAAAATCTTAAATCGCCAGATTGCAACAAACGAATATCATTTATTTTATATTTCATCATCACCAGTCTGGTGAGGCCAAGACCAAAAGCAAAACCAGAATACTCACTAGAATTGACGTTGCCATTTTCCAAAACTTTGGGATGCACCATACCACAAGGCATCAGCTCTACCCAACCAGATTGTTTACAGACTGAGCAACCAGCTCCCTCGCAAACTAAACATTTTATGTCTAGTTCAAAACCAGGTTCGACAAAAGGAAAAAATCCTGGGCGCAAACGCACTGTCACTTCTGTTTGAAAAACAGCTGACAGTAAAGATTTCATGACGGCAATCACATTACCAATATTTATACCCTTGTCTACCAGTAATCCCTCTAGTTGATAAAAAGTGTGGTCATGAGAAACATCAGTCGATTCATTGCGAAATACTCGGCCTGGAAAAATACCACGAAATGGAGCACCGTATTTTTCTAGCATCCTCACTTGGATATTAGAAGTTTGGGTACGCAACAAATTACCGTCATCCAACCAAAAAGTATCTTGAGTATCACGAGCTGGATGATCAGCTGGTATATTGAGAGCCGTAAAATTATAATAATCAGACTCTAGTTGCGGACCATCAAATACTGTAAAACCCATTTGAGCAAAAGCTTTTTCAATTTCGGCTTGCACTAAAGTATTGGGATGTAGATGACCAAGCTCACGTCTAGTGCCTGGTAAAGTAGGATCAAAGTCTAATTCACTACTACTGCCTTGATTGATGCTGTTTTCCAGTTTGTCAAAAATATTCACTAATTCATTTTTGACTTCATTAGCAATTTGACCAACCACTGGACGCTCTTCAGCGGCCACATTTTTTATATCTTTGAGTAGTGAGGCTAATTCTCCTTTGCGTCCCAAATATTTATTTTTCAAATCAGCTATAATTTGGCTATCTTTGATCTGCCCCAACTCATCTTTAGCTTGATTTAATAATTTTTTTAATTTAGCTTCCATAATATTTTTTATGATTGAAAATTATCAGGTTGATTTTTTTTGAATAATAAAATTAAAAATTCTAAAGCGGCCGCAGCTAAAATCAGTAAAGCCATATTCCACCAAGTCAAAATGCGGACCGATTGTAAAATCATAGTGACTACCAAAGCGGCCGCGACAATTGTCGCCTGACGAAAAGACTCAGCCACTAGATAGCGTAAGATACTGCGCTTGCGCAATAGCAGTATGCGGGCAAAAAAACCAATAATTGATAAAGTACCGGACACAGCCAAAAATAAAGACAGATAAAACAGAATAAAGATGATCCAATTAGCTTCTTGGGGGTCAAAATTGAATATAATAGTAAAAAAACCCACCCAAGCTATGATGGTGGCTGCGCCCATAATCAGACTGTAATTTTTGGCGTTCATTTAAGTATATTTTACATAAAATACTCAGAAAAATCAATGTTCTACTTGAGGAGAATCAGACCATTGATAATCTCCTTTTCCAACATGATATTCAAACTATGAATAAAATCTTTTTCGCGAGTTTCTAGATAAAAAGCCATATCTTTGTCTAGTACTGCTATGACTATGGCTGCTCCCTGTATATAGACCGCTCTACCCTTACTGGCTGACTGCTCGCCAAACCATTGCTCTAAAAGATTATTAGCATTATCAACAATGGCTGACTGAAATATTTTTTGTTCTAGTCCGCCTTTTCTGATGCGTTTATTTGCTACTTCTTTAAAGCTGTGCCAAGGCATATTTTATTTATTTAATTTAGCAAAGGGACAAATCTGAGCAAAGTCACAAGTATTACAAGCATGACCTGGTGTAGCCGTAAAATCAACAGCTAAAATCTGTTCAATAATCTCTTTCGCCCAAGTTTTAACTTTTTCCTTATCTTTTTCACTGCCGATAAAAGTGACTGGCTTATTGGCTCCCAAATAATAATAAGTCAGACTAGCTACTTGGCTTTGAAAAATTTCTTCGGCCGCTAATTGATAAATCAATAATTGTTTTTTATCAGCAAAACTAATTTTGTCATCTTTTACTTTGCCAGTTTTGTAATCAATAATATTCCAAGTACCGTCGGCATTGGTATCGACACGATCGATCACTCCGCGAATAGTATAATCACCTATTTTGAGATTAAAACCTTTTTCCAAATATAAAGTTTGTGGCCAGTGGCCAGTGTTGAGGTCAAAATACTCTTTCAATATTCTCGTGCCCTCTAGTTTATATTTTTCCTCTTCTGACTTAGAGTCATACCACTCATCTATCCACGACGTTTCATAAAAATCCAAAAGTTCTTTGATGCTTGGCTCTATGGATTTTTGCGCTTGATTAAATAAATCTGCTTGCACAGCACTACGACGTTCAGCTAGTAGTTCAAAAAACTGCTGTAAAGTAGCGTGCATGCTTTTACCAAAACTAAAATGAGCATTACCAATAGTCGGGATCTTGGCAATATAAGCATAAAAATATTGACGTGGACAAGTTTCAAAAGCTGTTAACTGTGAAAAAGAAAAATGTTTTGGTGTGGGATATTTTACCTTTTTGACAGCTACTGATACTTTGGCGGTCTCAGTATCGTCTTTTTTATTGGCTTGGGCTTTGAATTTCAAATTTAATTCACTCAAAAATTGTGAAGGTTTTTTGTCACGCTGACCACCGTAGTCTTTAGCTAGAGTCAAAAAGACGGCCTTTTTAGCACGAGTCAAAGCTACATAAAATAAACGTCTCTCCTCTTGAATATGAGCATCACCAGTCGGTAATTTTTCTTTGATAAAATCCTCTGGCATATCGATAGGATCCTTGCGCTCAGTACTCGGGAAACGCAAATGCACCAAATTAGTCACAAAAACATATTTGAACTCCAAACCCTTAGCGCCATGCACGGTCATGACTTTGACTACATCAGGCCCCTCGTCAGTATCTTGGGCTAATGATCCAGCTTCCCCCGACTCAAGCTCTAGATCAAAAGCCCGCAAAAATTCGTGCACGGTCGTGCCTTGCAAAGCCTCTTCTTCCCAAGCTCTGACTTTTTTATAAAACTGATTGAGAAAATTTAACTGTTCTTGGTTGTA
>JAUPVE010000069.1 GCA_030917205.1 Patescibacteria group bacterium
ACTATTATTGTCAATTTTGCTTTGGCCATGGTCATGTTTTGGGAGCCAGTTTATCTATATGATATTGGCTATTCCTTGCAAAAAATTGTTTTATTTTATCTCATTACCTATGTAGCCTACTTAGTTTTTATGCCGTATGGTGCCAAGTTTGCCAAAAAATATGGCTACGAGGCTAGCTTGGCCATTGGTACTTGTTTGTATGCTTTGTTTTATATTAGCTTGTATTTTGTTCAATTTAAACCAGATTTATTTTATGTAGCAGCTCTAGTCTTGACTCTGCAAAAATTATTTTATTGGCCAGCTTATCATGCCAATTTTGCTAAGTATATTGCGGAAAAAGAGGAGGGTAAAGAAGTGAGCTTTATGACAGTAGCTACTTCTTTGATGTATATTATTGGCCCAGCTTTAGCAGGCTTTATTATTTCTCAATTTGGCTTTGGCGTCTTGTTTATAGTAGTGTCTATTATATTTTGTGCTTCCAATATACCCACCTTGATTACTAAAGAGGTATTTGTGCCGGAGAAGTTTAGTTATAGTCATAGTTTTAAGCTACTTTTTCAAAAAGAACATCGTCAAGAACTTTTAGCTTATTTAGGTTTTGGTGAGGAATTTGTAGTTTTGGTTATTTGGCCGGTTTTTATTTCTACTATTATAGTTGATGCTTTTGATATGGGGGCCCTGATAGCTTTGGCGACATTGGTGACCGCTTTGATTACTATGTATGTTGGGCAGTTGAGCGATAAACATAATAAGAAAAACATCTTATCATTGAGCAGTGCCTTTTATTCCTTATCTTGGTTTATCAGGATATTTGTAGTCAATGCTACTGGTGTTTTCTTTTTAGATACTTTTTCTCGTCTGGGTAAAAATACTCTCAGCGTACCATTGACCGCCATCACCTATGATAGAGCTAAGATAGTTCATCATGATAGTCAGCAACACATCATGACCAAGGTAGTATTTTTTGAAATGAGTCTAGTTCTGGGTAAGTTATTAGCTATTTTACTCATTTATTTTGCCTTATTTTTTATACCTAGTGAGATTATCGCCTTTAAGCTAATCTTTATTTTAGCTGGCGGTATGACTTTATTATATATGTTACTTTAATGACCAAAGAAGAAATAAAATATTTATTACAGCGTTATGATATTGCCCCCAACAAATTGCGGGGTCAAAATTTTTTATTAGACGAAGAGGTCTTAGACTACATAATCATGAAGGCTAAGGTAGCCAAAGAAGACTTGGTTTTGGAAGTTGGACCAGGTTTGGGTGCTTTGACGCAGAAATTAGCCGCCAAAAATGCCCAGGTAGTTGCCTTTGAGATTGAAGATAATTTTCGGGCTCCCTTAGATAAGATCGAAAAGCTCAACTCTAATACCGAGATTATCTGGCAAGATATTTTGACTCTTGATTCTAAGCAGTGGCAAGCTATTTTGGCTCAAAAAAAGTTTACCCACTACAAAGTAGTAGCTAATATTCCTTATTATCTAACGGGTAAGTTTATCCAAAAATTTGTTTCTTTTGATCCGGTGCCTGATAGCTTGACCTTGATGGTCCAAAAAGAAGTAGCTGAAAGGATAGAGGCCAAGGATGATAAAATGAGCATGTTGTCTCTAGCCGTGAAGCTGTATGCTAAAGTAGAAATGTTGCGTCTAGTACCCAAAAAATGTTTTTGGCCAGAACCAAAAGTAGATTCATCGGTCATCCATATTTTTGATATCAAAAAATGGGCCTATCCAGTAGAGGAGAAGAAAACTTGGCAACTGATCAAGCGTGGCTATGCCAAAAAAAGGAAAAAGCTGGTCAATAATTTATTGAGCGATCCCAATATAGAAAAAAAGTCCCTATTAGAAGCTTTTCAAAAAATTGGCCTTGATGAAAATATTCGAGCGGAGAATTTACAGGCTTCGACTTGGGTAAAATTAGCTGAGTTATTGTTCAAAAAATAATTATTTATTTCTATCAGGAACTACTTGTGAATAAGTAGTTCTTTTGTTTTGGTTTTTTTCTTGTTTTATGTTATAATTATAAAAACTTAAAGGCAAATAAATGGCTAAAAAATTGTATAGAATTGATAGCGCTGAAGACGTTGATGTAAATGATTTGATCAACAGCTCAGAAGAGCATCATTTTGCCAGGTCGCGCCCCAAAAAAGGTTTATTTTTTGTTATGGTCCTAGTAGCCGGGGCTTTATTTTTGTTTTTAGCTAATTATTGGTACGGTTCGGTTAAAAAAAGTGTTGGCTATGATTTACCTGATTTTATCCAAGAAGATATTGATGCCAATCAGCCAGTAGAAGTATCACTAGAGGAGCTCAAAAATAAAGATACGGACAATGATAAGCTGTCTGATTTTACTGAGCTATACCAAACCAAGACTAGTATTTTTTTGGAAGATACTGATAGTGATGGAGTCTCCGATTTTGAGGAAACTAGTCAGGGTGGTGATGCCTTGTGCCCTGAGGGAGAGGATTGTAGCTTATTAGCCTTGATTACTCCAGAAAATAGACTTTCGGATATTTTACAAGATACTTCGATAAATACTGATCTTACTTTACAGACTGCTGCCCTTAATGAGTTCAGGCAATTTTTACTTGATAATGGCATGAGCAAAGAGGATCTCTCTCAATTGACTGATGCGGATTTGATTGAAATTTTTGCCGCTATTTCAGAGAGTGACTTGATATCAGCAGAAGCTTGGACAACAGCTACTTCGCCGGAGCAAGTTAGGAAGTTTTTATTGCTACAGCCTGGCGCTGATCAAGCTGAGGTCAATAAAATGACAGTGCAAGAATTGATTGATTTTAGAGACAATTTATTAAAAGAATAATAAAAAATATAATTTAACTCTATGTCGGGTTACAAAAAATTAGTTTTCATTACTATCGCTATAATGTTTGCCACCTCAGTGGTTTTGGCTGCTCGTCCGGCACAAGCTGGTTGGCCGACTACAGTTCTAGCTGACATACCGGGTGCCGTGAAATGGGTTTATGAAAAAGCGAAGTATGCAGTAGAAAAAGCTCAGGGTGCCTTGACTACTCAGCTCGTCAATCAGACTTTGTCTACCTTTATGAATAAATTGGCCTATGATTTGGCCAATAATATAGCCGTAGGTGGACCTGGTAGGACTCCATTATTTGAACAGCAAGGTTTTACGGAGAGTATTCAGACTGCCAAGGACGCTGCCTTGGGTGAATTCATCGGTCAGCTCAGTCAAAATAGTTTTGCAGATTTAGGCTTTAATCTTTGTGATCCATCTTTGTCAGTAAAATTATCATTGACCTTATCTTTGGTTGATAGTAGAGCGCCAGCTAGACCGACTTGTGATTGGCGAAAAGTACAAAATGAGTGGGCCAAGTTTGGTGACAACTTCACCGCTGATTTGATTAAACTTCAACTAGATACCAGAGGTGGTAGTAAAAATTTGGATGATTTTTTTGCCACTGGTTTTTCTATGGAGCAAACTGACTTGGGTGTTTTTGCTAAGTTGAGCGAAGCAGCTCGACAAAAAGAATTAGATGCTGCCAAAGCTAAAGAGGCCTTAACTCAAAAATGTCAAGGTTATTTGGATGTAAAGGAGCCAATTACGGAAGATATAAAAACTAGTTGTTCTGATGTGCTTAATATGAAAGATGCAGTGATCAAAGCAACGTCGGAGATAGAAACACAAAAAATTACTGAAAGTGGTCTAAAAAAAGAAGTGGGTATTATTGGTCAGATCATGAAAACAGCTGGTAATATTTTTGTCAATACTTTTACTTCTAAATTGATGAACAGGTGGATAAAGGAGGGTACTTGTTCTTTGTTGGGGGGCGGCTGTACTAATTGGCTAAAGAGTACAACTAATACTGCTTTGCGGGATAGTCTCCTGGCTCAGCTCAGGGGCGGTGTTGATGTCAGTAAATCAAGTAGTGGTTTTGTATTAGATTTTCAAAAAATAGAGCCTGATATTTTGGAGTCCTATAATATTTTTGAAGAATACGCTGTCTGCCCAGAGGATGTTGAGTTTCGCACTCCGGATAACTGTGTTGTTTC
>JAUPVE010000070.1 GCA_030917205.1 Patescibacteria group bacterium
GTGGATCCAAAATTGCAATCAGCTTGGAATAATGTTTTTTCGAGTACCATCAAAGCTAGTGGTGCCAATGATTTAAACTTTTATAAATTAACTTGGTATTATCAGGCTAAAAATGCCACTATTCGTGGGGCCAAAGTTTTTGTAGATGGTCAATATTATCCGATGGATGTGATCATCAAGGATAACAATATCATCGCCAAAGCCGAGTGGAGTAATCCACTGCCTATCAATAGTACTGGGCGACAGATTCAGCTGATGCTAGATATTGCTCAGGCTAGCAGCGGTGCTTCAGTTGAGGTCTATTTACAGCCAGATATTATCGCGGCTGATCCAGATAATATCTGGGAGTCAAATATAGTTTGGTCAGTAGGTGAGAATATGAAAAATAGCTATTTGATGCCAAATTTGCCTTTGGCCCCGACTATTTTGACCAATATTGACTAATTTGTCATTTAGTCTAAAATAACCAATAAGAAAAGAAAGCGATTTTGAGGTATGCCGAAAAGCAGATTTTTTCTTTTGGTTAGCTGTTTTTTTATGCTGGCCGTTGTGGCTGGCTGTTTTTTTGATACTTTTGTTTTTGATTTTTTTGGAGCTGTAGATATTATTTGCTTATGGCTATTTTTAGGCTTTAGTTTTTTATTGTGTTTCAAAAGTCGCTATTTTTTTATTCTGGTGGTTATTGGTATAGCCTTTTTGCGCTTATATTATTTTACTGTAGAAGAGCGTTTGATTGATGATTTTACTTTTTCGGAAAATTATACTTTTGAGAGTGTGATAGTGGATCGTGATAAGTCATTGGATAGTTGGCAGTATATTTTGGAGCCCAAAAATGGGATGTTTGTTGGTAGAATTTTAATGAAAAATGGTTTATATCCAGAATTTCAGATCAATGATCAATTAGAAGTGTATTGTTTTGTTTATCAGCCAGAGCCAATAGAGCAAGAGGGGAGAAATACTTTCTATTATGACAAGTATTTAGCTAAGGACAAAATTTTTTATCGTTGCGCTAAGCCAAAAATTCGTAAAATAGGTCATCAAGATAGTTGGAATGATTTTGTTAATCGTGGTCGTAATTTTTTTGTAGCCAATCTGAATAAATTGCCAGAGCCACAAAGTGCTTTTGCCAAAGCCATCATCCTCGGCAATCAAAAAGAAGTACCAAAATATATCACTGACCAATTTAGTCGCACTGGACTGACACATATCATCTCTATTTCTGGTCTGCACATGGTCATCATCATCTGGCTGATGTACGCCTTGCTCGGGCTTTTGGGGCTTTATCGTCAGCAGGTTTTTATTTTTTTATTCTTAGCCCTTTTGACCTATCTTTATCTGATTGGCTTTATCAGTCCTGCTCTTCGCTCTAGCGCCATGATTTTACTGGCTTTGGCTGGGCCCCTGATCAGGCGCCAAACTTTTTCTTTGTATAGCGTCGTTTTTTTGGCTGATCTTTTTGTTTTAGCCAATCCTTATTTTCTATTATTTGATATTAGTTTTCAGCTGTCATTTTTGGCGGTCTTTGGTTTGATTTTTTATACCAATTTTTTTAATCATATTTATCGGAAAATACCCAATACTTTCAAAGTCAGAGAAACATTGTCGGTGACTTCGGCTGCTCAGATGTTTACTTGGCCCCTGACGGCATACTATTTTGGTAATTTTTCATTGATTGCAGCCATAGCCAATTTTCTGGCCTTGCCCTTATTTCCTTTTATTTTAGTGTTTACTATTTTGTTAGCAGTTTTTGGTCAGATATCATTTTTGTGGCTATTATTTTTTTGGCCTTTGGATTTATTACTTCGACTTTGCTTCAAGCTGATGGAGATATTGGGCAGTTTTCAGTATGCTGCCATAAATATTTCTGGTTTTGATTGGCAATTTTTGTTGCTTAGTTTTATTTTTGTTATAATGTTTACTATTCTTATTCAACCCCAAAAATATGAAGCGCCAGATTAATATCATTACCTTATTAGTTATTTTGAGCTTAGTTTTTTTGTGGCAAAATATAGAGCCCAACAAAAATTTTCAAGCTTGTTTTTTAGATGTGGGGCAAGGTGATGGAGCTTTGTTTCGTACGACTAGCGGACAAAATATTTTAGTCGATGGTGGAGCAGATAATCACTTGCTACCAGCTCTAGCCCAGTGTCTGCCTTGGTGGGAGCGTAGTATAGATTATATTTTTATTTCTCACTATCATGACGATCACTATGCTGGTTTGGTAGACTTATTGGACAAGTACCAAGTGAAAAATATTATCACCCCTACTGATAAGCCTGACAATGCTTTGTATTCAGCTTGGCTTTATGCTCTGGATCGACATGGCTTGCTAGAGCAGACAGCAATCACTGGCCAAAAGTATGATTTTGGTAATGGTGTTGTTTTGGAAATTTTAAAAGCTCAAGACGTGGATAGCAAGGATGCCAATGATGATTCTTTGGTTTTGAAAATATCTGATCAAGAGATCGATTATCTACTCATGGGCGATCTGCCCAGTGAGCAAGAAGAAGTATTGTTAAAACAAAATATAAATTTAAATAGTGAAATTTTGAAAGTTGGTCACCATGGTAGCAAACATTCTTCGTCTGAGGATTTTCTAAAAGCAGTCCAGCCAGAACTGTGTGTCATTGAGGTTGGTACTGATAATTCCTACGGACATCCTCATCAAGAGGCTCTAGATCGCCTGCAAAAAAATAATTGTCTAATCAAGGAGACTAAAGATTTAGGTACTATTATAGTATTTAGTGATGGGCAAAAATGGTGGCTGGAGTGAGCCTCTTGACGTATTTTCAGACATTATCTACAATTAAATCAACTGAAAGCCTGTCGGCCCCCCAAAGGAGGGACACATCGGGTCGATAAGACTTGCAGCCTATAGCCATCCTTCAGGCACCGAAAACGGGGGATTTTTCTCCCAATTCTCTGTCGGAGGTTTTCCGGCCTATGAATGTCTTCAGTTTTGGGGGTCAGCAGACCTCCTAATACGCATCGGCCTGGTTCACACACGGACCCTCGGGAGACGAAACTCCATGAGTACCGCGAGTAGCTCCATGAGTCTCGCTCCAACCACCAGTTAGGTGTCCGTACCCGGGCGGCCAGCTTTTCACAAGCACCGCCCGGTTTTTTATTTGCTTTTTGCTTTTATTTATCATATAATTAAAGCGCTTTAAAATATTATATAAATATATGCCTGATAAAAAAATTAAAATTCTTTTGATAGAAGATGAAGAAATGTTGGCCAATATGTATGAGGTCAAGTTCAAAAACGAAGGCTATGATCTAGTCAAAGCTATGGATGGTTCTATGGGCTTAGAAATGGCCAAGGCCAATGTTCCTGATTTTATTTTACTAGACATCATCATGCCAAAAATGGACGGTTTTTCAGTACTCAAGACTTTAAAAGAAGATGCTGTCACCAAAAATGTCCCAGTCATGTTGCTGACCAACCTAGGTCAAGATGAAGATGTAGAGCGTGGTAAACAACTAGGTGCTGTCGGATATTTGGTCAAAGCCAATATCACACCATCAGAGGTGGTGGCGGCCGTCAAGCGTGAGCTAGAAAAGCTAGCTAAATAAAAAATAATAAAGTATAATAATTCACCCGATATTTTTTAAAGGGTGAATTTGTAATAATAAATAAATTTATGGAACAACACATTGAAAGAAGTTTGGTCTTATTGAAGCCTGATGCCATACATCGTGGTTTAGTTGGTGATATTTTGCATCGTTTTGAACGCACTGGTTTGAAAATGATTGGCTTGAAAATGGTTTGGTCAGACAAAGATACGGCCATGAAGCACTACACCGAGGATTTAGCCAAAAGACGTGGCGAAAAAGTTCGTGAGTTGATGATTAGCATGATCACTTCTGGTCCTATTGTGGCTATTGCCATAGAGGGTATCGAGGCAGTCGAAGTGATTCGTAAGATGGTCGGTGATACTGAGCCAAAAAAAGCCGCCCCTGGTACTATCCGCGGTGATTATGCTCATGTGTCTTATGGCTATGCAGATAAAAATGAAATTGCT
>JAUPVE010000071.1 GCA_030917205.1 Patescibacteria group bacterium
CGCAATCGGTGAGGATTGATTCCATAAATCCCTAGCGATGATGATCTGGTTTCAGTTTTGTGCGCCCCGAATCTTTTAGATTCGGGGCGCTTCTTTGTATGATAGTTTATCAATCAAAAATCCCACTGCAGAATACAATGGGATTTTGTAAATATTATTTTATTTGGCGGAGGCGAGAGGATTCGAACCTCTGAGGCCCTTTCAGACCTAGCAGTTTTCAAGACTGCCCCGTTCAACCACTCTGGCACGCCTCCGTGGTGACCCCGGCAGGAATCGAACCTGCAACCTTTTGGACCGCAACCAAACGCTCTATCCATTGAGCTACGAGGCCATGTTGAAATATTGCTTAAAGATGTGGGTTTTCAATGGCACTAGCTATTTTTTTGCCACTGTCTGTCCGCCTTTGGCGGGAGCTACGAGGCCATGAAATACGGTATATATTCACTAGAAATAAGCAAATACCAAAGCATTATAATGGTTTTTTGATGTTTTGTCCAGTCCAGTCTGGGCTTTTATTAATAAGTAAAAAATAGTAAAACTTATTAAAATATATTTTGAGTAATTTTTGCTTTACTCTTTTTTGTAATACCATTATAATTTGTCTACCATGATTGCATGGAGATAAAAAAATATTATGATAGATTCAAAAATTAAGAAAATTTTAGAGAATATTGATGCTCTGCATGATTCCTTGCAAAAAGAATATGACAGAATGGCGAAGCAATACGGCTTTTCGATCAATGAGAGGCGCGTAATTTTTCTCAAAAAATTTAATGATCGCAATAGGAGTCTACGTATACCGACTTGGCGTTATGCTGTACCTAGAAATATTAGACATTTTTTATCTATTCCCTTTATCTATATCATGATTATTCCGGCAGTGATCTTAGATCTTTTTCTTATGTTATATAATACCACTGCCTTACCGCTTTATCATATTCCTAAAGTAGCGCGCAAGGATCATTTTATTTTTGATCGACAGTTTTTGGCATATTTGAATATGATTCAAAAAATAAATTGTGTTTACTGTAGCTACGTCAATGGTTTGTTTTCTTATGCCTCAGAAATAGGAGCACGCACCGAGAGATACTGGTGTCCCATCAAGGCTGCTCATAGGCCAAAGCATTATCATACTTGGTATAAAGATTTTGCTGATTATGGCAACCCAGAGCAGTGGAATACAAAATTTAATCAGGCTAATTGTTTTTTAGCTGAGAGCGAGAAAAAATTGCAAATCAAAAATAACTGATTTTAGCTAGTATTTTTTACGCATTTTTGTTGGTAAAATGAGGCTCTTGCGTTAATTGAAATTTTGGTAGTATAATATAAAAACATTTATAAACATCGTGATTGGGGAAGTGAGGTGCGAATCCTCCACAGTGCCGCTACGGTAATCTTAAAAGACTAAAAGTCATTTTAAGGAAGTCCGACTGCCAATCATGAGTAGGTCCCGAGCAGGAATTTATCAAGCCTTGTCAGCTTTTGATATTAGAGCCCCTTCTCGGAAGGTGGTTTTTTGTTTGAGGTATAGTGAGTTTAAAATTATTAATCAATAAAAATATGAGAGGCAAAAATAGATTTTTTTTATCATTGATTATCATTTTATTTTATCTTATCTTTGGTTTTGGTATAGCCAGGGCCGAAGAGAGTTTGCCTAGTGAAGTGGATATTGTGCCACCAGTCATTAGTTTAGTTGGTGAAGCATCACTTGTGCTCAATGTTGGTGATGCTTATGTGGAAGCTGGTGCAACAGCCAGTGATGATGTTGATGGTGATCTCACGGCCAACATTGTTATCAGTGGCACGGTTGATACTGCTGTGGCCGGCGAATATATTATCAACTATACTGTCTCTGATTCAGCGGGTAATAGTGCGGTGGCAGTCAGTCGTCAGGTCATAGTCGATAGTGTAGCCTTAGCTCCACAAGAAACTTTTATCATCCGTCATGACGACACTATTCTCTGGCAGGGTGCAGTCTCTTTGCCTAGTAGTGGTACAGTCGTGATCAATGATGCTAGTGGCCTAGCTCATTCAATTAATTCTCAGAGTGTTTTGGCTGTGCTTTATTCTATTGATCAGTCTAGCGACGCTTTTGCTATCACCAATTTACAGTATTATGATTCTTTCGGCTCTTTTTATTTGAAGTGTATTTTGCCAGCGGGTGGAGTAGAGCTCTGTGATAATTGGCAATATGCTGTGGCTAATAGCACTTCTATGCAGAGCATTGACGCTAATATTTTGGCTGGCGAGCAAAGTGTTGGTGTTTTTTTTGGTACACCACATCGATTGAATTTTGACTCTAGTAATGTATATACCAATACAGAATTTTTGGTCAAAGCAGAAAATTATAATTATATAAACAATACTTGGGATCCATTACTTGGAGTTTCTATTGGAGTGACCGTACCCAATCCAGATGATATGTGGAATCCTAATATCATATCTACACACTTAGTTGATGCTAGTGGTAGTGCCAAGTTGCTTATCGCTGAGCCCAAGACTTATTATCTTGGTATTGTAGAAGATTTTTATTTTCCCACTTATCCAGTCACAGTATCACTTCCAGTTGTGGATGCTCCAAATAGTAGTGGCGGAGGATCGAGCTACACTCAGCCAGTCAAAAAATCTTTTGATCTTAGTACAGCTTTAGATTATTTAAAAAATGTGCAATCAGAAGATGGATCATTTGGGGGAGGAAAATTATTTAGTGATTGGGTAGCTGTTGCCTATGGTGCCGTTAATGCTACTAGTAGCTCGCGAGATTTACTACTTACTTATTTAAAAAATAATTCTAAACTAAATAATTTATTGACAGATAATGAACGTCGAGTGATGGCTTTACTGGCGTTAGGAGAAAATCCTTATAATTTTGAAGGCACAGACTACATTGCTTCTATTATCAAAGAATTTGATGGTCAGCAATTTGGCGATAGTGCCTTGGTCAATGATGATATTTTTGCCTTGATACCCCTTTTGAGTGCCGGCTATGATCAAAACGATGATATCATTGATAAAACTGTTTTGTATATTTTAGCTAAACAAGAGGCAGATGGTTCGTGGAATAAAAGTGTTGATATAACCGCTGCGGCTATTCAAGCTTTGAAACCACTGAGCTTAAATTCGGAAGAAATTTCTAGAACTCTAGATAAAGCAGAGCAGTATATGCTTAGTAAGCAGGCTGATGATGGTGGCTTTGGGTCGGTTTATTCTACTGCTTGGGCCAGTCAGGCTATGACAGTGATGAATAAAAATTGGATTAAAAATAATAATATGCCATTAGATTATTTAGCAAAACAACAAGCTACTGATGGTGCAGCTGTCGCTCAAGTTGAGAGTGTGGCTAGTCGGATTTGGGCTACTAGCTATGCTATTCCAGCGGTTTTAGGTAAAGATTGGTCTAGTATTTTCAAAAAAGTAACTAAGCCGCTTGTGATAGAGCAGCCTTTAGCTGTAGAACCAATTTTGGAAGATGAAAAAATTGAAGAAAAAATTGTTTTAGGGATAAAGGAAGTGGCATTAGTCAAAGAAAACAGACCAGCTTTTGTTGCTAGTGGTAAAACGCCAAATAATAATCTTAACTTAGATGATGAAAATAATTTATTGTTAGCAACTTCGACAGCTAATATTCAGGAGAACAGTAATAGTGATTTGAGTACAGAAAAATTAGCTAATAAAAATATTATTTTATTTATTATACTAGGTATTTTGTTTGGAGGAGGAATCTTGTTGATTTTTTTCAAGAAAAAGTAAATCAGAAATATAAATAAAAACCGTCCTGCGTAAAATCGAGGGGCGGTTTTTTTAGCACTCTCTAGTTGAGAGAGTAAATATTGGTGAATTTTTATTTATCAATTTTATTAAACA
>JAUPVE010000002.1 GCA_030917205.1 Patescibacteria group bacterium
TTTGACGGACAAAAGATGTCCAAGTCACTAGGCAACATCACAACCTTAGAAGATTTAGCCAAGAAAAATATTTCGCCATTGAGTTATAGATATTTATTATTACAAAATAATTATCGTACGCCTTTGAATTTTTCTTGGGAGTCACTAGAAGCTGCTCAAAATGGCTTGCAAAATATTATCAAAAATATTACTTGGTTGGTTAAAGCCACAAAAGTACACGCACAATATTTAGCTGATTTTTATGAAGCTTTGAGTGATGACTTGAATACTGCCAAAGCTCTAGCAGTGCTGCAACAGCTTTTGGCCAGTAAAGAAGATGCTGGAGTGAAATTGGCGACTATTTACAAAATGGATGAAGTGCTAGGCTTGGATTTGAAAAATTTAAAAACCAAAGCTTTAAAAATACCAAAAGAAGCCAGTGATTTATTAAAGCAACGTCAGCAAGCTAGGATAGAGAAAAATTATAAATTATCCGATGATTTGCGAGATCGCTTGAAAGATCTGGGAGTAGAAGTAGAGGATACTAGTACTGGTCAACAGGCGATGAATGTGAAGTTGTAAGTAATATTAAAACAGCCTTGTGAATAGGGCTGTTTTTTGTTTGTTTTATGGGCTATTTCATATGTGTTCACTTGTGCATAATCGAGCCATTGACAAAGCTATTGGTGGTGCTACTATTTCGTTCTACAGATTAACCCCGTAGCTTAACTGGATAGAGCAGTAGGCCCTTACCATAGTGCCTACTACGGGCATGAATCAAAAAGTGCCCGTGGTGGTGGTTCGAATCCACCCGGGGTTCACAGTTCTTTCGCAGGGCATTTATTAAGCCCGTTTCCTAGGCCCGCTATTCATCCGAATAGCGGTTTTTGTTTTTTACATTTGACTAAAAGATGAAAAAATTCTATATTTATAGTGCGGACGGCTTAAATAATAAGACGGCGTTATGACGTTAGACACTTTAATTTTATTGGTAGTTTGGCTGATCAATCTGGGCTTGCTATTTTTTATTATTTTTAATAAAAACAAGCAGAGGCGTTGGCCAATTTTGACCATGATTTTTTTGATCTGGTTGTGGCAGAGTAGTGAGCTGGTTAATCTTTTGTTTTTACTAGATAGCCCATCTTTGCTTTTGGGAGTGCGGGCTGGATTATTACCCACTCTCTATATTGCCCCAACTTTTGTTTGGTTGAGCTACTCTCTGGTAGATAGTTGGAAAAATATCCGTCGCTACCAACAACTGTTTTTTCTGCCAGCCTATATCATGTCACCCTTTGCTTTTAGTAAATACAATCTTAGTAATATCATAGTCGGCCAAAACAGTGTGTCCTATACACCGGGGCCGATTTATTTTTATTTTGCAGTCTATTTTATTATTTTGATGTCTTGGAGTTTGGTGGTTTTGATTCGTCAGCGTAGTCGCTATGACCAGGTAGTCAAAAAACAAATTGATTATATTTTTGTAGCTACTGCTTTGACAGCTCTCTTGGCTTTACTTTTTATTTTTGTCTTGCCACTACTGGGAGTGACAGCTTTTTACTACATGGGCGTCAATAGTAGTGTCATCTTTACTACGATTGTCACCTATGCTTTGTTTCGCTATCGTTTTTTGGATTTGAAAATAAGTTTTTACAAAACTCTGGTCAATTTGGTGCGCTTACTTTTGACGGGCTTGGTTTATGCTGTGCTTTATGTTGTCTTGATTGGCCCAGTGCAAGTAGATTTTACTAGGACCGCAAATAGTATTGTATTTTTGGTATTTTTTGGACTGACTGCGCCGATTGTTTTTGGTGTCGCAAGTTTGGCGGCCAAATTTTTTATTTATCATCCTTTGGAGAGGATCATCCAGGCAGAGAATAATATTGCGGTGATTTTGCGTTCTAGTCAGGATCTCAATCGCTTGATGTCATCGCTCGCCAAGGAGATTGCGCAAGTGATTGATTATAAGGAAATTTTTATCTATCTTGCCAAGCGCAATGATGCTAAGTCTTTCCACCAAGTTTATCCAGTGGGCGAGCGGACCCTACATATGGATCATGATTTGATTTTGCAGTATTTAGCCAAAAATCAAGATTTATTGCATAGTCCAGAAGTACATTATCTGGGTACTGATTCTAAACTTAGCCAAGAGCTAGTAGAACACCATATTGACATTTCTTTCCCAATATACTATAATAATCAGCTTTTAGGAGTATTGATGTTGGACAACAATAAAAAGCTTCTTTACCAACAACAGTTAGATTTTTTGAGAGAAGTGAATAAATATTTGGATATTGCTATTGGTAGTCTCTTGCTTTATCAACAGGCTATGGCCAATCAAGAGGAGAAATAAGTAATCATTATAATAAATATATGAGTATACAAAATTTATTGTTATTAATCGCTGGCTTGATCAATTTAATGATGTTTTTTGTGGTTGTCAGTCGTGGTTTGAATAATAAAATAAACTTGTATTTTGGCTTTTTAACTTTTTCGAACTTTTTGTGGACTTTAAGTATTTTGATTGCTCGGATGGGCGAGGGCGGTATGTTTTGGTACTATGGTGGAGCATTATTAGCTTATCCCATTGCCTTAGGTATTGTCTTGTCTTTATACTTTTTTTCTCGGTATTTCCCAGTGCCAGGTAGCAAAGTAAAAAGGCTTCATGATGTGTTAATGCTATTATCAGCTTTTATTTTAGCCGTTGTTGTTTATATCAGAGGAGCATTTGTTTTAAGCTATAATAAAGATATTATAAATACAGAATATACTCTCTATGTAAATAAACCTGTTTATATTGTTTATAGTCTTTATTTTACCTTTGTAGCCTTGCTAGCTTTATGGAATTTATATCACAAAATTAAAGTGACTGATCATTATTTTCAGAAACAGACAATTATATTATTTATTGCTATTTTAATTGGTCTAGTTTTTGGAGTTTATTATGATTTGATTTTATGTTATTTTGGTAACTACCAGTATACCTGGTTTGGACCGGTCTTTACCTTGTTTATGAATGCAGTGGTTTTTTATTTTATTATCTCACCTCGAGAAAAAATAAGTAATTAAATATATGATTATTTTTTCAACACAAAATTTTGTTTTATTGATTGCCGCGTTGATTAACCTGTTCATGTCCTTTTTTGTTTTTAAAAGGGGTATTAAAAATAAAATTAATTTATACTTTGGTTTGCTAACTTTTTTTAATTTTACCTGGAGCCTAGGTTTGTTAATTTCTCGATCAATAGCAGATATAAGTTTAGTAGGTTTATTTGCTAGAAGTACCTATATTTCCGCTTTAGCAATTGTTATTTTTTTATTTTATTTTGTTCATCATTTTCCATATCAGACGGCCAAATTAAAAAATGTTGCTCATATTTTTATCTTATTACCAGCCATTGTTTTATCATTCTATATTTATACTCCATATTTTATAACCGAGACAGTGAGGGCTTATAGTGATTTCGAGTATATATCTCATTATAATAAAGTAGGTTTTTTTCTATATGCTATTTATTTTGTAGTTATAGCTATTTTAGCTTTGAAAAAATTATTTAAAAAATATAATGTAGCAGAGGGCTTATTAAAGCAGCAAATTAAAATGTTATTAGTGGCTATTATAATTGGCTTATTGTTCGGTAGTTATTTTGATTTATTTATTCAGTATTTTGACGATTATAGGTTTAATTGGCTGGGTCCAATATTTACGGTATTAATGAATTTTATAGTTTTCTTTTTTGTTATTTCCCCTAAAGAAAAAATAAGTAATTAAATATATGGGACAATTTTTTACTATTCAAAATTTAGTTTTATTTATAGTTGCTTTGGTAAATTTGGGCATGAGTATTTTTGTTGTTAAGAGAGGTACAAAAAGCAAGATTAATTTATATTTTGCCTTACTAACCTTTTTTAATCTGACTTGGGTAATTGGTTTGATGATGGCAAATTCAATCAATGGTTTGAATTGGATCGACTTTTACGACAGATCTACAAATTTATCTGGTGTTGGTATAATTATTTCCTTATTTTATTTTACCTTACATTTTCCCTATCAAAGAGAGAGGATTGGTAATGTTAAAACAAAGATAATTTGGTCATTAGCAATTTTATTATCAATATTAATATATACAAAATGGTTTATAGTGAGTACTGTCTGGTCTGATAAATTTCCATATTATATAGCTTATTATTATAAGCCAGTTTTTATTGTCTACGCTATTTATTTTTTTGTTTTAGCAATTTGGTCAATTTATTTTCTGATAGCCAAATATAAAAAATCCGAGGGACTCATTAAGCAGCAATTAAAATGGTTGATTATTGCTATAATTATTGGGTTAATATTTGGGGCCTATTTTAATATTATTGTGTCTTATTTTGGTAATTTTAATCCTGGTTGGCTTGGACCGGTGTTTACTTTGTTTATGAATATAGTAGTCTTCCGAGCCATAAGATCCCCTAAAGAAAAGATCAATGGTTAAAGCCAGAAAAAAAATAACTTTACTTTTGGCTGGCGGTACAGCTTTACTTGATCAAAACAAGAGGCTGTTGACTGTCCAAAGTCCAGAAGATATAGAGCTCTGGCTCAAGCAAATGCCTGAGTTGGGACTACTCGCTGAGATTGAGCCAATTTTTGTGTCTGCCGAAAACGATATCTTGACTCCAGAACATTGGCAGGCTATAGCTAGGCAGATTGCTGAGCGCCTGGAGACCAGTAGTGGTTTTGTAGTAGTCTCTAGGGCTGATCAATTATTGTTGACTGCTAATGCTTTGAGTTTCTTGTTGCAGAATATTAAGAAAACAGTAGTATTGACATCAGCTTTACGCAGTGGCACTACTGAGATCAAGCAGAAAAATATTTTTGGTCAAAAAAATGATTTGGGTTTACGATCCAATCTGATCAATGCTTTTCAGGTTTTGGACTATAGCCTACCCACACCAGCTATCATGTTTGGCACTAGACTCATCCCTGGAGTACGAGCCATCAATGACCATGATCAAGGCTTGAATATTTTTGCTAGTCTTGATGATAATTATTGGGGTCGAGTCGATTTTGGTATCAGTGTCAAAGCCGGCTTGAGCTTTCATACAGCCAAGACAAAGCTTTATGAAAAAATAAAAGCTAATATTTTAGTTTTTGATGACTTACCGGGCCTAGCCTGGGATCTGGATTTTGCTAAGCTAAAAAATTATGAGGCTATTTTTATCCGTCTCAATCATCAAAATAAATTAGAGCCAGTGAAAATAAAACAAATTAAAGAATCTCCTTATCCGGTTTTTTTGTATCATCCTACCCAAGTCCAGGGGCCAGATGAAGCCATAGCCATGAGTAATTGTACTTTTGAAGCAGCTTTAGCTAAAGCCATGTGGGCTATAGCTAATAAAGATGCTTTGAGTCAGTTTACGCAAATTGGTGAGCAGAATATTATAGGTGAGCTAATATAAGATCAAGAAATTTATGCATATTTATTTTTACAGTAATACTAGTGAGACCGATCAAAATAGTCAGCAGATTTTGCAATATTTGCGTCGGGTCGGCGCTACAGTCATCAGTGAAACTTCGACCAAAAAAATAGACAGTTTAGCTGGTACCTTACCGATGGACAAAGTAGACGTTATGCTTATCTATGGCCAAAAATTAGATGCGCAAGCTGGCTACTGGTTGGCTTGGGCGGTGTCAAAAAATAAAGATGTCTTATGTCTGTTGCCTGAGGGTACAAAGCTTGATGCAGCCTTAGAGCATCTTTTGACTGATCAAGTAGCGACCAAAAAATTGCATTTGGCTCGCTATCAGAGTAATGATGTTTTAGAAAAAGTGTCTAATTTTTTGGAAACTTTTGGTCAAGATGATTTAGCTGAGCTATACAATATCAAATACACTCTGCGTTTGTCTCGCAAGATCAATGAATATCTTGATTGGAAAAGTGAGTCTACTCAGATTGATAAAGCTACCTGGCTGAGACAAAATATCCAAGGCTTGATGGAAGCAGATAAAGATTGGCAAAAATATCTAGCTACTAAATTTAAAGTCAAGAAATAAGTATGGAAAAAACCGCAGTGCATAAGCAGTTTACCTTTTTGGCCGATGTCTCACCCAAAGCTCAGCCTTTTGTCATTCACTCACCGTCTAGTGATACCTTAGCTATTTTGATTCACGGCTTTTCTAGCTCACCCTATACTTTTCATGATTTAGCCGAATACTTAGCCAAGCGGGGGATTGATTCAGAAACTGTACTGCTAGCTGGTCATGGACGGGATTTTAAGTGTTTGAAAAAAAGCACAGCTATAGACTGGTATCAATCAGCGGAGAGAGTATTACATAAAAATCAAGCTAAGTATAAAAATATCTTTGTCATTGGCGAATCATTTGGTAGTAATGTGGCTATTCATTTAGCCTCGCATTATCCTAAGCTGAGTGGAGTAGTGACATTGAGCATTCCAGTGTTTTTGTTTAAGGAAAAAACTATTAGATTTTTTTTACCACTGGCCGCTTTAGTGACCACGAAGTACAAAAAACGTTGGTTTGACTCCAAGGATATGCATCAGATCAAAGAATTTGGTCGACATCTCTATCTGCCAATTGCCAGTATCAAAAATTTTTATAAGTTTATCGATACCTTTACCAAAAAAGAGGCGCACAAAGTCCGTATACCAGCCCTGATCATGCACTCTCGCAATGATCGCGTGTCACAGGCTAGGAGCTCGCAGTGGCTTTTTGAGGAAATAAAAAATAAGAATAAGGAGCTGTATCTTTTGGATAAAGAAAATCATCACCTGATCTACAAAACTCGTAGTGATTTGGTTTTTGAAAAAATTACTACTTTTATTGAAAAAAATAGGCAAAATTTTGACGATTAGGCCTATATTTGTTAGACTGGCTACTTAGAAACAATACAATGACAAAACAAAAAAATAATATATTTATTGCTTTGGCTTGGCCCTATGCCAATGGCTCTCTGCACTTGGGTCATCTAGCTGGTTTGCTAGGTGGAGATATTGTGGCTCGCTACTATCGTTTGGCTGGACATAAAGTCTTGATGGTGTCTGGTAGTGATTGTCACGGCACACCTATTGCCGTCGAGGCTGACAAGCAGGGTGTGGAGCCAGCTGTTATAGCGTCAAAGTATCACACAGAGTTTAAAGATATTTTTTTGAATAAATTGAATTTTTCTTTTGATTGTTATACTACCACTACCACCAAAAATCACGAACAAGCTGTACAGGAGTTTTTTTTAGATTTGCAAAAAAAGGGTTATATCTACTCAAAGTTTGAAGATCTGGCCTATTGTGAAACTTGTCAGCGCTTTTTACCTGATCGCTATGTCGAAGGAGAGTGTCCAAAGTGTCAGTTTATTTCGGCTCGGGGCGATCAATGTGATAATTGTGGTGCGTTATTGGATGCTAATCAGCTCATTAAGCCACGTTGTAAGACTTGTGGTTCTACACCAATCTGGAAGCCTTCGGAACATTTTTTCTTGAAACTTTCAGCTTTTCAAGCCCAATTAGAAAAATGGGTATCTAAAAGTGAGGGCTGGCGACCAAATGCCAAAAATTTTACTTTGAATTTTTTGAAAGAAGGTTTGCATGATCGGGCTATCACTAGGGACACTAATTGGGGTATAGATATACCGCTAGATGGCTACGAAGCTAAAAAGATTTATGTTTGGTTTGAGGCAGTTATTGGTTATTTTTCTGCCAGTCGCGAGTGGGCTGAATCTACGGGTAATGCTCAAGCGTGGCAAGAGTTTTGGCAGAATGACTCGTGTCTGCACTATTATTTTCATGGCAAAGATAACATACCATTTCATACCGTGATTTGGCCGGCGATGTTGATGGCCAAAGAGGCTTTGCATTTACCTGATCGCATCATATCTTCTGAATATCTGACTTTAGAAAAAAAACAATTATCCAAGAGTCGTCACTGGGCTGTCTGGCTACCAGATTTTTTGGCTAAGTTTGAGGCTGACACTATTCGCTATTATTTGGTGATTTCTGGTCCAGAGACTTCTGATGCGGATTTTTCTTGGACTGAGTATCAGGTTAAAGTAAATACTGAGTTGATTGGTAAATTTGGCAATTTAGCTAATCGAGTTTTTTCTTTTGTCAATAAACATTGTCCAGATGGATTGGTAGCCAGTGATATCAGGCTAGATAAGCCGGCTGAAGATTTATTAAAATTGACTGAGGAGGCCTTTACTAGTGTCGGTGATGGTATTAGCCAAGCCAAGTTCAGAGACAGTTTGAAAGTAATATTGAATCTAGCTGAGAGTGCCAATAGGTATCTAGAAGAAACTTCGCCTTGGAAGCAGATCGCTACTGATAGACAGTCAGCGGAGCGAGCTCTCTATACAGCCTCTCAAGTTATTTACAATTTGGCGACTTTACTAAATCCTTTTATACCGCAGTCCACTGATAAAATTTTAGCTATGCTTGGTCAGGAGAGAAAACAAGCCTGGCAGTATACAACATTGCCTGCTGTCCAGATTACTAAAGTCGAGCCATTGTTCGCTAGGATTGAGGATGCAGTGGTAGAGCAAGAGTTCAAGGCCTTGGGCCAATAATTATATTTATTTAAAAGCTACTTGCTATTTAGTGAGTAGTTTTTGTTTTATCTAGCTATTGTCGTTAGGCCATACTTTATGTTAAAATATAGTTGTTTTATTGCTTATGTCCAATACGATTATTGCTAATTTTTTGGAAGTAGTTCGCGATTTTGCTCAGCGTCCAGCTTTAGGTTTTTATAGCCAAGGACACTATCAGACTATCAGCTACCAAGAGCTCAATAATCTCCGTAGCCAATTGGCTGACGATTGGCAGAAAAAAGGATACATACAAGGTGAGAAAGTGGCTGTGATGTTACCCAATTGCCCAGAGTGGGTCATAGCTGACTTGGCAGTAGCTACTTTGGGTCTGATTTTGGTACCCGTACACTATACTTATCCAGAAAAGTATTTAGAAACAGTAGTCAATCACTCAGGAGCTAAATTCCTATTGATCAATCAAGAATTATTTACTAAGTATAAAAATAGTATTTTGTCTTTGCCACTCAAGGCTATTTATGTAGTTGGCTTGACGGAGAGCGTTGATGATCAGAGAGTTTTGGCTTGGCCATCTTTTGATAAGCATAAATTAGTCAATATTGAAGCCATGGCTCGGGCAGAAGACTTACACACAATTGTCTATACATCTGGTACTACTGGTGAGCCAAAAGGAGTGATGCTATCGCAAAAAAATTTAGTTAATGATGCGCAATCCGCTCGGCGCAATGTCCCCATCTACGAAACTGATAAATTCTTTTCTTTTTTGCCTTTGTCACATGCTTTTGAAAGAATGGCTGGATATTATGGGCCCTTGTTTGCCGGTTGTAGTATTTATTATGCTCAGAGCGCCAAGACCATGATTGCTGATATCAAATTGGTTCAGCCGACTGTTTTGCCTTGTGTGCCGAGGATTTTTGAAAAAATATACGCCAAGATTTTTGAGCAAATAAAAAGTGGTAGTAAGTTCAAGAAAAAATTATTTTATCAAACGCTTAATTTAGTTGATGCCAAGAAAAAAAGGCAGTTAAATATTATAGAAAAATATCAGTATCTTCTTCTGAACTATTTGGTATTCAAGAAAATAAGAAATATTTTGGGCGGTCAACTGCGCTTGGCTATCTCTGGCGGTGCTTCACTCAATCCAGCCATTGCTAAATTTTTTGATAGCTTAGGCCTGAAGTTGATCGAGGGCTATGGGTTGACTGAGGCTTCACCAATCGTAGCGGTCAATCATCCTGATAATTATAAATTCGGCACTGTGGGTTTACCACTAGATTGTAATAAAATAAAATTGTCAGCTGACAAAGAAGTTTTACTAAAAGGTGACAATGTTATGTTGGGCTACTATGCCAATGAGCAGGCTAGTAGCGAAGCCTTTAATGAAGATGGTTGGCTCCATACGGGTGATTTGGGCTTTTTTGATCAGGATGGTTTTTTGTCAATCATTGGTCGAGCCAAAGATGTAATTGTCCTATCAACTGGTAAAAATGTTTTCCCAGAGCCAATAGAGTATATACTTAACGCCAATAAGTATATTAGCCAGAGCATGGTCTATGGTGACAAGCAAAAAGCCTTATCAGCTATTATTGTGCCAAATAAAGAGTCATTACAAACTTGGTGTGAAAAAGCTAGCATTGAGTTCAAATTACCAGAAGTTTTAAATAATACTTCAGTAGTGAATCTATACAGACAAGTTATTGATGACTCGCTAAAAGATTTTTCTAAGACTGAAGGAATTAGTAATTTTAAATTAGTCGAGGAAGAGTTTAGTATTGATAACGCTTTATTGACTATTACATTGAAGTTAAGAAGGCATCATATTTTGAGAAAGTATTTTAAGTAATTTTTTATAAATTTTAATATAAAAATATGGAAAAATTTAGTAATTTAAAATCAAAAAAGATTTTAATTTGTATTACTGGTGGTATTGCAGTTTATAAGATAGCCTCTTTGGTTAATCATTTTTTAAAAAATGGATCACAAGTAAAAGTTATCATGACACAAGCAGCTACGGAATTTGTTTCACCTGTTACTTTTCAGGCACTATTGAATGACGTTGTCTATACTGATCTTTTTGATATCAAGAATCCACGCGAGGTAGAGCATATCTCCTTGGCAAAGTGGGCAGATATTTGTTTGGTAGCCCCAGCCACAGCTAATACTATTGGTAAAATTGCTCATGGTATAGCTGATAATTTATTAACAACTGTCGTTATGGCTTTGCCACAAAAAACCAAGATAATTATAGTGCCAGCTATGAATACAGAGATGTGGAATAATCCAATCATGAAAAATAATATAAACGAGCTTAAAAAATATAAAAGATATATTTTTATTAATCCAGTAAGTGGTTTGTTGGCCTGCAGAGATGAAGGCATAGGCAAGGTAGCTGATAGTCAGGATATATTAAAAATTGTAAGTAAGGAGTT
This sequence comes from Patescibacteria group bacterium, assembly GCA_030917205.1. Classification (GTDB taxonomy): domain Bacteria; phylum Patescibacteriota; class Patescibacteriia; order UBA1558; family GWA2-36-10; genus CALMZN01. Next base: position 10,943 of record JAUPVE010000002.1, read on the forward strand.
AAAATAAATGGATTCTATTGATAGTTTTTTGTTGGAGACTAAACATTGTAATTTTAATAATCCAACAATAAAAAAATTAGCTCAAGATATTACTAGGGACTGTGTAAGTGATCAGGAAAAGGCAGTCAGGCTTTTTTATTGGGTAAGAGATAATATTCAATATAGGTTTGGTCCATGGAATAAAATAGCCTCAGATATATTACGGGACAGATTTGGTATGTGTACTAATAAAGCGGTTCTTTTAACTTCATTATTAAGAGCTGAAGGTATTCATTCAGGTTTTGGCATTTTGAAGGTAAAGGGTCAGGAATATTTTGGCCCCATAGCACCAATTGTTTTGTCTGGTAGGGTGAGTAAGTTGTCTGTTCATTTTTATTCGTATGTGTTTATTGAAAACAAGTGGATAAAGATAGATCCGTCTGTCGATATTGACTTAGCACGAAAGACAAATTATTTTAATCCAACTACACAATTAACAGAGTGGTTTGGTTCGGAAGATGCAACTGAGAATCTTGATCCTTCTCATATCATTTCTGATGAAGGGCCACTTGCAAACATAGAGAGTTATCTTAGAAAAAAACCAAGGGTCATTAGTAGGATAAATTTTTTTGTTGGTAATTTATATTTAGATTTTTTACGTTCTAATAAAATAAAGATTGTTGATCCAAAACAATTAGGTCATTTGTTTGAATCTTGGTTGAAAAGAAACAATTTTTTTTATTATTTTTTATTCAAAATTTATATAAATATCAAATGAAAAAAGCTTTTTATGGTAAGAGATTTTTGATTACAGCGGGCCCAGTTTGGGTGCCAATAGATAGTGTGAGGGTTCTGACTAATATTTTTGGAGGTAAATTAGGCTATGTTATTGCTCAGGAGGCTGTCAAATTAGGCGCTGAGGTCACACTGTTGATGGGACCTGGTAGAGTTCAGTTTGTTGGTAATGAAAAGTTTAAAGTAATTAAATATAGGACATTTTCTGACATATACAAGTTAATGAAAAATGAAATCAGTACTAAAAAATACGATGTCATCATTCATTCGGCGGCAATTCCAGATTATGTACCTGTGAAGGTTTTTAATGGTAAAATTAAATCCGGCAAAAAAGATTTAACAATAAGATTTAAAAAAACTTTTAAAATTGTAGATAGAATAAAAAAATGGGATAAAGACGTTTTATTGGTAAAGTTTAAATTAGAGGTTGGTAAATCAAAAAAACAATTATTAAGCATTGCCCATGAAAGTATGTTGAAATCCCATGCTGATATTATAGTGGCTAATGAATTTGGGGATGTTATAGATGGTCACTTGGCGTATATATGTGGATCTGGTGAGCCAATAAAATGTTATGGGAAAGATGGTGTGGCAAAAAATTTATTGAGTATGATTAGGTTAAAAATATAGTTATGTATTTTAGATTAGATTATCAAAATTACATTATATTATTTTCTGCTGTAGTTAATTTATTCTTTGCCGGTTTTATTTATTTAAAGGGCAAAAGAAATTTAGTTAATATTTCTTATAGTATTTTTACGATCGGTGTTGTTTTCTGGTCACTGGGTATGTTTATGTACCGGGGTACACCTGATTATGGTCAGGTAATTTTTTGGTCTAAGTTTTTATATTTCGCATCTGGTTCAATACCTTTATCTCTCTTGTTTTTTTCTCTTATTTTTCCCGATAGTAAAATTAAATTAAATTTTCTTAAAATTATATTTCTTTTTATTATCCCCGCATTTTTTTTAATTGGTTCTTTTATACCAGGTTTTATTGTAAAAGATATTGTAATTCATAGAACATCAGAAAATGAGATGTTTTTTGGAAGTGGTTATAATTTTTGGTCCTTTTATCTTTTGTTTTATTTTGGGGCCTCTTTTTATAATTTAGTAAGAACCTATAGAAGGTCAAAAAATATAGTAAAGCTTCAAATCAAATACATTCTGATTGGAGCGGTAATTTCTGTATTTTTTGGTGCATTAACCAATTTAGTTTTACCAGCAATTGGTAATACCAGCTTTGGTTGGTTGGGTCAGAGCTTTACTATAATAATGATAGCGTTTGCTACTTATGCTGTGGTTAAGTTTAGGTTAATGAATATTCGCTTCTTTTTAACAAGAGGAATTTTGTATGGTTTACTGGTTGCTATGGTTGCAACAATTTTTTCTTTATCAGTTTTAATGACTGCGAGTCTTTTTGGTACAGAAAATCAGGCAAGTAGAGTAGCAGTATCCATAGTAGTTTCTTTTATTATCGTGATATTTTTAGACCCTGTCAAAAGTATCTTTGCTAGAATCACGGATAAAATTTTTTATAAAGATCGAATTGACTATCAAAAACTTTTACAGCAGGCCAGTGCTGTTGTTTCAAGAGAAATTGATTTAAGTAAATTAGCATATTCTTTATCTGATCTGTTAGCCACACAGTTAAAAGTTAAAGAAATATCAGCATGGATTATAAAAGATCAAAATTGGCATTGTATCGCTAGTTCTATAAAAAATAGTAAAAGTTTTGAATTAAGTAAAGAGCTAATTAAACTCATACAAGATCATCAGGATATTATTGTCGTAGAGGAATTAATTCGTAATCAAAATAATCTCAATTTCAATATACCTTATTATCAAACACTTGGTCTTCTTATAAAAGAAGCTGAAAGTATTGGCGTAGAAATGGTGGTGCCGGTTTATGATGAAAAAAAGGCAATGACGGCAATTTTTTTATTTTCAGCGAAAAGTTCAGGAGATCTATATAATCAGGATGATATAAATTTTTTGAATGTTTTAACTCCTCAAATTGCTACAGCTATTGAAAAATCTAAATTATACGAAGAAGTTCAAGCTCTAAATCTTGAGTTACAGGCTAAAGTTGATGCTAGAACAAAAAGTTTAAAAGAAGCTAATCTTGGTCTTGAGCAAAGAAACAAGTTTTTGATAGCCATGCAAGGTGTGACTAATATGGTTAGTCGTACTATGGATTTGAAGCAGGTTAATCAGTTGATTGCCAACAGTATTGCTACGGAGTTCGGTTATATTGGTGGTATTTTGACTTTTATTGATGAAAAAAATAATGTTTTGCGTATTGGTGCTATGACTGAGAATGAGTATAGCAATGAAGTTGTAAAAATTTTAGGTCAAGATCCCAAAAATTTTGTAGCGGAAATGCAGATGAAGGACCTGTTGGGTGTAAAAACTGTGTTGTCTGGTCAGATGAATACTTCTGATAAAATGTCTGATTTCTTTTCTCCGCCAGTAGAAAAAGCAGTAATTGATCAAATACAAGAAAAATTAGGTGTCAAAACCATAGTGGGTTTGCCAATTTTTTCTGAGGATAAGATTATTGGTATTGTTCATTTTTTGTTGGCTGTAGAGGAAAGCAAGTTTACCTCTCTGGATAGAGATACTATGATCGCTCTGGCTGACCAGATTGGTATCGTGTCTAGAAACTTGCGCTTATACAATAATCTCCAAGCTACCAACCAAGACTTGCAGGTAGCCAATATGCGATTGAGGGAGTTGGATCAGGCTAAGTCTGAGTTTTTATCAATTGCTTCGCATCAGCTACGCACACCTATTTCTGCTCTCAAAGGCTATTTGTCCATGATTTCTGATGGTGATTTTGGTACTGTGCCACCAAAGATTAGTAAGGTAGTCAAAGATTTGTTTGAAAGTGCTGCTCGTTTGGCTAGGTTGGTCAATATATTTTTGAATGTTTCTAGGATTGAGTCTGGGCGCTTGAAGATAGAAAAGAAACCACTGCAGATCGGTGATATGATTGAGAGTGTCATTGCTGAGCTACACAATGAATCAGATAAAAAAGGCGTGAAGTTGATTTATAAAAAGCCGAAGCCAGCCTTGGCACTGGTGGCGGCTGACGCTGACAAATTGCGTGAAGTAGTTTTGAACTTGATTGATAATTCTATCAAATACACACCCAAAGGGCAGATTGAGGTCAGCGCATTGGTTGAAAATGACAATATGCACTTCAAAGTGCAGGATACTGGTATTGGTATAGATCCTGAAGAAGCCAAAAATTTATTTAGAAAATTTGTGCGGGCTAGTGGTGCGGCCCAGATTCATACTGGTGGCTCTGGTTTAGGCTTATTCATCGCTCAGAAGATCATCAAAGAGCATGGTGGACAAATATGGGTAGAGAGTGCTGGCAAAGAGCAGGGGAGTATTTTCCAGTTTGTGATACCTATGCTTGGTGGTGAGCCAAATAAAGAAGAGATGCAATCTTAGGGGAAAAGAAAAAATTATTTTTTTTAAGCTGTCTTAGTGAGTATCTTGACAGCTTTTTTATTTTAATTTTTTTGCCTTAAATCCTACTATGTCTTTGTAAGATTTTTCTCCAAATAATACTGGATAAAATGATTCTGTGGCCTTAATATGTTTGTTACCTACTTGGCCAAGGATATTGCCTTTTGATACTAGTTTAAAATTATGAATAAGTTTATTTAATTTAAATCCTTTAGGTTTATTTTCAACGCCAAATACTTTATAAAATTTAGTTTTATTAATAATTTTAGGTGAATTATCCTCAATCATTCCTAAATTAGACATTAATCTTTTGATATCATTTAAAGATTTGGTGAATGTATCTTTATTTTTGTCTTTACCATATTCAATACTAATACCAGAACAAAAATTTATTAAAGATCCATCACCGTAGTTTTTTGGCATTAAGACCACTTTATTTGGATTGATGATGGAAATCATTTTATTAATCATGGCATTTGTCTTTTTGACGATGATCACATCTTTAGTATCAGAAGTTGTAGAATGAATATCAATAACATAATCACGTGGTGATATTTTTTTTAAAATTTTTGCTGCTATTTTTTCTTCTAATAATTTACTATTTTTATTACCAGAAAAACTACGGTTCAAGTCTTGGTCAATAAATCTTTTATTGGCTAGAATGGCTTTAGGATTAGCAATGATAGTTTTTAGCTGTCCTTTTATAATCTTTAATTTTTTTAATTCGGCAATAATTTTCTG
>JAUPVE010000072.1 GCA_030917205.1 Patescibacteria group bacterium
GAACACTATTTTTTGGAAAACTTAAAACTACGAATCTGGCAGACCAATAATCTAAAAAGTCTTATTTTACCTGGTTTAGTTATTATCTTAGATGTACTGCTAGTTTATTATTTATACCACAAGGCTAATACCGGTCTCATCCGCTCTCCTTGGGAATTAGTCAGCTTCAAATTTTGGTGGCTACTAACTCTCAGTAACCTGACTCTGATCTGGACCATTCTCCACAAAAAAAGTAGTAAAAATATTTATCTAGTCTCCCTGCATTTTTTATTATTAAGTAGTATCGCCCTCATCCTCTACCCCTTGGGCTATGGTTATGACTCTTTTATTCATGGGGCTACCCTGAAAATAATCGAAGCTACCGGCACTATAGAGCCACGTCTCTACATCTATATGGGTCAATACGGCTTGAGTCTATTTTTGAGCCAATTATTCCAAGTAGATGTCCTGACTATCAACAAAATACTCTTACCTGCCTTATTTTCCTTGCTTTGGCCTAGTAGTATCTACTACGGCTTACGCTACAGCTTCCGATGGTCATACCGTATGAGCTACTTAGGAGTACTACTCAGCCTCTTGATTGGCTTTAGCTACTTTATAATGACCAGCCCCCAAAGCTTATCCTTCTTATTCTTTGTGTTAGTGATTTTTATATCTCCAGAGCTCAAAAAAAACGAGATTCCTTTTTGGTTAGCCTTCATCTTGGCCTTAATGACCCTGACTATACACCCAATTGCTGGCATCCCTCTTTTTTTCATGGCTTTGCTTTTATCTTTTGACTACTGGCTAAAAAATAAAACCCTAAAAAAAATAATCAACATTACCATCTATGTCTTTTCAGCTATAGCCCTACCAGTATTTCTAGCTATCTACCAATGGCTCAATGGCGTAGCTCCAGCCCAGATTATCAACCAACCATTGAAAATGCCCTGGCCACCAATTCATTTTCACTGGCTAGAAAATTATGATTTTCCTTTTGATTGGCTACACAATATCGGTCAAAACCTTTCTCTTATTTATTTTTTGATTGCTATCATTGGTCTCTACTTGATATTAGCCAATCATAAAATTATTTTTTTTAGAAACCAACTAATTTTATTAGCCATCTTAATCAGTAACTATGTCCTGACTAAATCGCTGATTAACTTTAATTTACAAATTTCTTACCAAAAAGATGACTACCCCAATAGAATACTATTTCTGATTGCCCTGTGTGCTTTACCTATTTTTTTGACCAGCTTTTATTATCTCCTGCATAGTCTCATCAAAAAAACACCGAGCCTACTCAATGGTCTCTGGATTTCCGTCATCGTGATTTTGACTATGACCGTGAGTATTTATTTTTCTTATCCTATCTACGATCGCTACTACAACAGTAAGAGCGCCAATGTCACAGCCGCTGACCTAAATACCGTCCAATATATCCAAGACAACGCTCAAGGTGAGCCCTATATAGTCCTAGCCAACCAGATGGTCGGCGCGGCTGCTATCCATAAGTTTGGCTTTGCCAATTACTACAATAGTAATTTCTACTATTCTATGCCTCTAGGCAACAACAATATCTACCAAGAATTTCTGACCATGATCGAGGGCCAAGCCACTCGTGAAGTAGCCTGGCAAGCCATGGAAAAAGCCGAAGTGAATCGCCTTTACTTGGTAGTAAACAAATATTGGCACTCTAGCAAGCTAGCCAATGAACAGGCTGAAAATAGTGCTGATGAGGTCATACCCATAGACAATGGCACTAACACAGTCTATCTATACACCAAATAAAAAAGAGCCCTCTAAAAGAGAGCTCTTTTTAAAATAAACTAGAAATACCCTATAAAATTGCATCTTTGGCAGCCTTGGCTACTCTGAATTTTACCACAGTTTTGGCTGGGATATTGATAGTAGCACCAGTCGCTGGATTGCGTCCTTGTCTGGCTGATCTATGCTTCTTAACTAATTTACCCATACCTGGCATGGAAAATTCTCCGTTGGATTTGACTTCTTTATAAGCCACTTCCACTAGGACATCCAAAAAGGTTTTCACCTGCTTTTTTGACAATTCACTCTTTGTGGCTAACACTTCGAGTAATTGTGATTTAGTCATCTTGGCCATCTATTTATTGGTTAATTATTAATAACACTAGAAATATAGCATATTTTCTAAGAAATGTTAACAATATCACAAGTACCCTACTTATCCACAGGCTAAAAATAGCTAGACCCCGCCTTTTATGAAAAAGACGGGGTCGTATTTTTGAGGTTGAGCTAGCAACCACTCAACATCAATTCTTGGGCAGTGGCCGGACGCAACAAAGATGCGTAACGATCACAATGACAGCGTCCTTGATGCTCACTCAGAAATTCTTCTGTGCAAACACAAGGAAAAGGTGAAGACAAGTGAATCAGAATTTGCCCCGCCTGCTTCAAGTCACCAGCATCTCTAGCAACTTGATAGGCCACTTGCAAAAGCTTCATCTGTTCGCGCATGAAAACACCTCCGGGTTAAAGACTGACAAGGCTTCAGGAAAGCCACGAAAGGAACGCAACAAAAAAACCGCGCTAGGCGCGGCTTGATAAATCTTTTTTACAAAAAATTAAATACCAGCCGCTTGAGCGCAGGAAATAATAATGCTAATGATTATTATGGCTAATGAATTGACGCTAACTTTTTTGTTCATATGATTATTTTACATTATTTATAATTCTAGTCAAGATAAAGCATTGGGTGCGGCGGGATTGGTCCGATGACCAATCCCGCCGCACAAAAATCAAAAAGAAAAACCTTGAAAAAACTCTCTGCTAACCCGCAAGAGATTGTGAGCCTCACCCATATGCTGCAAACAAGCCTGAGTTTTGACATGCCCTCGTGCCAAAGGCATGATCGCCGGAGCCTGACAAATGATACAAAGATCACGCCGAGTGTTGGCAGTCGCTTCTCCTGCAGGAAGCATTTTCTCTTCTGTGTGTGACACACTGACTCCTTTCGGTTTTTCTAAGCAAGTACAAGGAACAAACAAAAAAAGTCGTCCTGAGACGACTCGTTTTAAATAAAATTAATATGAAAACGGCCGTCTAAAAACGCATCTTAATAAAGTAAAAGTAGAAATTAATGGCCACTGATTTATTCATATGTATATATTTTTACAAAATATCGGAAAATAGTCAAGCGCATTCTCAACCTAGAATAATTTTGCCATAAAATACAAAGAGTGGCATAATATATGTATATTTAAATATTTAATCTTATAGACATATGTTTCATGAACGCCATTCGCGTACTATTGCCAAATCAATCACTTGGCGCGTTATAGCCTTTAGCTCTAGTATGATCATCCTATACATACTGACTGGTAATTGGGAGCTATCTTTTTATCACTCCGTAGTGATACACAGCGTCAAAACCATCCTCTATTATATCCACGAAAGGCTCTGGAATATCAGTAACTTTGGCCAAGAGTTAAAAACAGTCAAATAAAATGCCACTGTCTAATTTGCAAAAATTTATCTTGCAAAAAACTTGGGAAAATAATAAAACAAAAATCTCACGAGATATTTTTTATTCTTTCTACAAAAATTCTAAAAAGGCTCCTAGTATCAAACTCCAAGTCAATATCGTGACTAAAAGTATTGAAAGATTGATCGAGCGCGGTATCTTGGTCGGGCTTGCTACCAAAACCCAACATAAGCTATTTATCACTCACATCAAGCTGACAGCTCGCGGTAAAAAAATAGCCAAGAAACTTCTTGGCCAGCAGGCAGAATTACCAATATTTAAAAAGAAAAAATAAATTATTTAATAATCACCGGTGTGCC
>JAUPVE010000073.1 GCA_030917205.1 Patescibacteria group bacterium
GCATTTGGTAAAAAAATTAAATGCTGAGCATCATCCATTTTTTCAAGAACCAAAAAAAGTAAAAAAAGTTGGTATTATTTTGATCAGTACCAATCGTGGTTTGTGTGGTAGTTTCAATGCCCAACTTGTCAATAAAGTAGTACAGTCTATCAATATTCATCATCCAGAAAAGGTAGAAACAGAATTGATCACTATGGGTTTGAAGGGCAGAGTAGAAGCCAGACGCAGAAGGCTAAATATTGTCGCTGATTTTCCCAAAGATGATATTACTACCAGTTCAGCTAAAATTACAGCTATGTCTCACTTGGTGGTACAAAATTTTTTGGATAAAAAGTACGATAAAGTTTTTGTAGCTTATACAGATTTTGTTTCTTCCTTGAGACAGCTGCCTCATGTTATGCAGATTTTACCAATTGTGCCAAAAATTGATGAACGCTTGGCTCATATTGTGCATGAAAAAAAAGAAGATATCAAAGATATTGATGTAGATAGTTTTTCTGATTTTATTTTCGAGCCGAACATGAAGCAGATTTTAGATGCTTTTTTACCTCGCTTAGTAGAAATTCAGATTTATCAAACAGTTTTAGAAAGTGAAGCTAGTGAGCACTCCGCTCGTATGTTTGCGATGCGCAATGCCTCTGATGCGGCTGGTGATATGATCGAGTCATTGACCCTTGCTTACAACCAAGCTCGTCAAGCTAGTATTACAGCTGAGATTGCTGAGATTGCCGCTGGTAGCGCCGCTTTACAATAATTATATTTATAAATAAATAATAATATGCAGAATAAAGGAAAAATCAAACAAATCATTGGCGCTGTCGTCGATGTTTACTTTGAGAAAAAATTGCCAGAACTAAACCAAGCTTTAGAAGTCGATCTGAATGGTGGAAAATTAGTTTTGGAAGTCCAGAAACATTTAGGGGATCATCTAGTCAGGACTGTGGCTATGAGCTCGACTGATGGTTTGGCTAGAGAGATAGATGTGGTAGATACCGAGCAACCAATTTCCGTACCAGTGGGTAAAGAGACGCTGGGTCGCATGTTCAATGTTTTGGGGCAGGCTGTCGATGGCCAAAAAGATGTAGTGACCAAAGATAATTGGCCAATTCATCGAGCGGCTCCAAAATTTACCGAACAATCAACTAAGACAGAAATATTTGAAACAGGTATCAAAGTTATTGATTTGATTTGTCCATTTATCAAAGGTGGTAAAGTCGGTTTATTTGGTGGTGCCGGTGTAGGTAAAACTGTTGTTATCCAAGAATTGATTAGAAACATTGCCGCTGAACATGGTGGCTTCTCAGTCTTTGCTGGTGTTGGAGAACGTACTCGTGAAGGTAATGATCTTTATCATGAAATGAAAAACTCTGGTGTGCTCAAAAATACTACCATGGTTTTTGGTCAAATGAATGAACCACCAGGCGCTAGACAAAGAGTTGGCTTGACCGCTCTGACTATGGCTGAGTATTTTCGTGATGTGGAAAATAAAGATGTGCTTTTATTTATTGATAATATTTTCCGTTTTACCCAAGCTGGCTCCGAAGTGTCAGCCTTGCTCGGTCGTATGCCTTCGGCCGTAGGTTATCAACCAACCTTGGCTACCGAAATGGGCGAATTGCAAGAGCGTATCACTTCTACCAACAAAGGATCTATCACTTCCGTACAAGCTGTCTATGTGCCAGCTGACGACTTGACTGACCCAGCTCCAGCTACTACTTTTGGACATTTGGATTCTACCGTAGTATTGTCTAGGAGTTTATCAGAGCTGGGTATTTATCCAGCTGTAGATCCACTGGACTCTAGCTCTATTATTTTGGATCCAGAGATTGTCGGCCAAGAGCACTATGACGTGGCTCGTGGTGTACAAAAAGTTTTACAGCGCTACAAAGATTTACAGGATATCATCGCGATTCTTGGTATGGATGAATTATCCGAAGAAGATAAAATGACAGTAGCACGAGCTAGAAAAATACAGAAATTTTTATCCCAACCATTCTTTGTGGCTGAAACTTTTACCGGTACTGTCGGACAATACGTGTCTCTCAAAGACACTATTGCTGGTTTTAAAGAAATTTTGGATGGTCAACATGATGATAAGCCAGAGCAAGCTTTTTATATGAAAGGTGCTATCGACCAAGTAAAATAAGTATAATGAAACCAATTTTATTAAAAATTGTGACACCAGATAAGGTGCTGTATGAAGCTGCAGTAGCCCAGGTTTCTGTTTCAACGACTACTGGTCAAATTACTATTTTACCAAATCATATTCCCTTAGTCAGTGCTTTGCGACCAGGCGAAATAATTGTGAAGCAAGAGGGTAAGCAAGAAGAAGATTTGATGTCAGTGTCCGGTGGCTTTATAGAAGTATTAGCTGACCAAGTAGTGATTTTGGCAGACACTGCCGAGAGAGCCCAAGAAATAGATGAGCAAAGAGCTGAAGAGGCTATCAAGAGAGCTCAAGAATTAATGTCTAGTCAATTAGTTGATGCTGAACAGTTTGCTTATTTTTCTGCTCAACTGGAGAAAGAATTGGCCAGATTACATGTGGCTAGAAAATATAAAAAAAATCGTAGTCATGTACCTGGTGATTTTGCTAAGTAATCTTTAAGCATTGACTTTTTAAGCTATTTTTGCTAAGATATTGGTCGCTTTTAAAAAGCTAAAAATATGGGATACATTGTACCAAACGATTTACTTACTGAGCATGAATGCCCTTTGGCAGTCATAAAATGTGTTGATTTTCGCTTTAGAGAATCAGATCAGGAGTTCGTAGAGAAACACTTGGGTTACAAAAATTTTGATCTCTATGCTTGGCCAGGTAGTGCCAAAGATGTTTTGAAAAATAATGGTTTTAAAATGTCTTTTACTGAAAAAATAGTTGCCGTTTCTAAGAATTTGCATCACGTCAAAAAATTGCTTTTACTCTGGCACTGGGATTGTGGTGCTTATGGTGGTAGTAGTAATTTTGCTTCTGCTCAAGAAGAAGAGGCTGCCTATCAAAAAGATTTGCGCACTGTCCGAGATATGTTGACGCCAGACTTGCCTACTGATTTAGAAATTGTTTTGGCTTATTCTAAAGCCGTACCACAAGGACTAGATTATACAATTTTAGAGTAAGATCTAGTTAAAATAAATTTTATATAAAAAAATGTCTATTGACATTTTTTTGTTTTTGGCCCATAATATGTTTTCCTTTTTCACGGGAGCTAGTCTCCTATATTCAAAGGAAAGACCAACAGGGAGGAAAGGCATTGTCCAAAATCGTACCTGCCGCTGGTGTGCTGGTCAACTGCATTGATCCGCGGTTTATGGGTGCTGCCCTGAAAGCCACCCGTCACCTGGCTGGCAACCACATCGTGGTGCCACGATCGCGTCCTGGTGCAACCCTGCGCCACTGCCGTAATTGTGCGGTTACTCAGGAGTTGATCCAGGACATTGCCGAGATCAGCATCCCTCATCACGGCATGTTCAACTTGTTCATCGTCCATCATGCTGATTGCCTGGCCTACGGCGGAAGTAAATCGTTCTCTTCGATGGAAGAAGAGCGGGATGCGCACGTCGTTGATATGAGGGCCGGCAGGAAGCTCTTTGGCGATGAAGTCTTGGCTCACGCTGAGATTCTCCTCAAGTACGGCGACATCACTTCCAAGGAGAGGGCCTACCTGGAGCGTGCCTTGAACGGC
>JAUPVE010000074.1 GCA_030917205.1 Patescibacteria group bacterium
ACTTATCAAAAGTGAATATCATGGCTTTAATCCTAGTAGTTGTTACTCAAGGCGTCGGCAACATTGTTTACTTTGAAGCAATAAAAAAACTAACCAACAGCACCGCACAAATAGCATTTTCGTCTATTTTGTTATTTAACACACTACTGGCATTGTTGTTTTTAAACCTACATTTAAGTTTTATAAATGTTATTGGTCTTTTCTTACTTATGGTTGCTATTTTGAGTGTTACCGCTGGAAAAATAGAACTGAATAAATCAGGTATATTATTAATGGTTCTGTCGGCATTTCTTTTTTCAGTTTTTCAACTTGCTAGTGCTGAAGTTTCACATCAAATTGGAGCAACTGCATACCTAGTTATTACTTACTGGGGAGCAGCACTAATTGTATTTGCCTTAAAAGCAAAAGCTATTATTAATGATTTCGTTCAGTTAAGAGAAGCCAAATTGTTCTTTGGCGTTCCATTACTTACAGCTCTTCCAAGTTTAGGAAATTTTATTTTTGCTTATTACGCCTACAAGTCCTCACCTGAACCAGCCAAAGTTGCCATGCTTCTAACTTCACAAGTTGTCTTAACTATCTTCTTAAGCTACTTCTTTCTCAAAGAGAAAAAAAGACTTTTGATAAATGTAGGAGCAGCTGTTTTAGTTGTTATTGCGGCTATCCTAATTAAATCTTAAACTTAAAATCAACAGTTAGGCAAAATTCTGTATAAATTTTAAGTGTTTAAATAACATGGAAAATAAAAAAGCATTAGTGGTAATTGATGTTCAGAATTACTATATAAACGATAAAACTAAAGAACTTCCCAGAAAAATTTCTCAATATATTAAAGACAATAAATTTGATTATCTTATTTTTACTAAATTCGTAAATAATGCAGAATCTAATTTATATCAAAAACTAAATTGGAGAAAAATGATAAGCTCTCCTGACATTGATATTTGTGAAGAATTAACACCATTTATTAAAGAAGGTAACGTTTTTGAAAAAAATACTTACTCAATATTCAAATCAAAATCATTTGTAGATTTTGTAGATAAGAATAATATTAATAATTTAACTTTTTGTGGTTTAGATACAGATGCCTGCATATTAGCTTCAATGTATGAAGGATTTGACCTGGGGTATGATATAAAAATAATAGAAGAGCTATGTATGTGTAGTTCTGGAGATATTTTTCATGACTCTGCACTTAAAATAATTAATAGAAATTTACAATAAAATTTGTACAAAATACCGCCCAACACTGTATATCTGGTTTTGGGTAGAGAAATATTGACAAAAATTAACTTTTATTGTATTATATTGTGGTCTAAATAATCCAGATGATCGCCACCCTTCGCTTGCTTTGCAAGCTATGGGTGGAGGAAAGTCCGAACACCATTGGTCCAGCTTAGCTGGATGGGTAATTGGTAACGCCAACTGGCTCTAGAGTGATCTAAAGTCAAGACAAGTGCAACAGAAAATATTCCTTTATTCATAGCTTCGGCTATGGGTGATAAGGGTGAAATTGTCAGATAATAAGCTGACACGTTAGCTTGGTGACAAGCTAAATGAGGTAAACTCTACTCGGTGAAAGGTTAAATAGGTCAAGCTTAGCTTGACGGGTAAACCGCTTGAGCCCATGAGCAATCATGGACCTAGATAGATGATCGTCACTCCGCTTGCGGAGTACAGAATTCGGCTTATAAGATTGTTTAGACTTTTAAAAAATGGTTATTACTAAATATCCATTTTTTTAATGGCAAATTATACTATTATTCCGGGTTTACTAATTTAGCTAATCTTGTTATTATAAAGTAAGTAAAAAACTATGAAAAAAGCTGATTTTATTATAAATATTGCTTTAGTGCCGATTGATTATCTGACTGTTGTTTTGGCGGCGATTTCTGCCTACTACATTCGTTTTTCTGCTGGCATTATTCAGATTCGTCCAGCCAATTTTGAATTAGTTTTTTCTGAGTATTTTCATATTATTTTACAAATTGGTCTGCTGGCTACTTTGGTCTTTGCGTTAAGTGGTTTTTATACTATGCGCTCCAAAAAAATAGCCAGTGAATTACCGCGAGTAGTTTCCGGAGTTTCTACGACGGTAATTTTTTTGATTTTAGCAATTTTCTTTCAAAGAGAATTATTTTCTTCTAGATTTATTATTATCACTGCTTGGGTTCTAGCTATTATCTATTTACTCTTGGTCAGAGTGGCTATTATTTTGACTAAAAATTATTTTTTGAAAAAAGGACGCGGTCTATCACCAGTCATTATTATTGGGCAGGCCAGCGACACTGATATTATTGTTGAGGCTTATAATAAAAATAAAACCCTAGGTTACAAAATAATTGCTCAATATAATAATCTAGCTCAAATAAAAGAATTAGGCGATTACAAAGCATTTATAAAAGAAAAAAAAGTTGAATATATCATTCAGACTGATTCTTCGATGAATAAAGACGAGGCTCTAGATTTGCTGACTTTTTGTCAGGAAAATCATATTAATCTGAAATATGTGGCTAATTTGTTCCAGGCTCAAAGTTTGAACTTGGAGCTAAATAGTATTTTGGGTTTGCCCTTGATAGAAATAAAAGGCACACCTTTGGATGGTTGGCGACGAGTTTATAAACGAGCTTTTGATTTTTTTCTAGCTATATTTTTTATTATTATTCTGTCACCATTTTTAATTATTATTTCTTTAGGTGTTATTTTGACTTCCAAAGGTCCGGTCATGGTTCAGCTCAAGCGTGTTGGTCAAAAAGGACGTATATTCAAAATGTATAAGTTTCGCTCCATGGTCAAAGATGCTCATTTGATGAAGAATGAGATAAAAAATTTAAATGAACGCACTGATGGGCCTTTATTTAAAATGAAAAATGATCCACGAGTGACAAGCTTTGGTAAATTTTTGCGACGCACTAGCCTGGATGAATTACCACAGCTGTTTAATGTCTTAAAAGGAGAGATGAGTCTAGTTGGTCCACGCCCTCATGAGCCAGAAGAGGTTTCTGAATACCAGAGAGGCTATCGTAAACTCTTGACCATAAAGCCAGGTATCACTGGAATGGCTCAAGTTTCTGGACGCTCTAGTTTACTTTTTAGTGAAGAGGCAAAATTAGATATCTTTTATATTGAAAATTGGTCTATTTTATTGGATTTAATTATTTTATTAAAAACACCAAAAGCACTTTTCAAAAAAGATGAAGCCTGTTAATGAACTCAATAAAAAAATATCTTTAGCTCATGATCACTTATTTCAAGTGGGTGGAGCAGAGCGAGTTTTGGCGACTTTAGTCAAGATGTTTCCTAAAGCACCAATCTACACTTTGATTAATATAAAAAAAATTACTAAAAATTTATTACCCCAAGATCGCATTATCAGCTCTTCTTTGCAAGCAATGCCCAACAAAAAAAGTATTTTTAAATACTGCTTGCCCTTGATGCCAAAAATTTGGGAAAAAACAAAAGTAGATGATGCTGATATTTTGATTAGTTCTTGCTCTGGCTTGGTCAAAGGTATTGCTAAAGGTAAGGGCGTGAAGCATGTTTGCTATTGTTATGCGCCGACTAGATATCTGTGGGAAGACAAAGAGGAGTATCTAGATAATCTACCAGAAGGCAGATTATTGAAAATATTGTGGCCAGAACTTTTGGATAAATTAAAAAAATGGGACTTTGATAAAGCGC
>JAUPVE010000075.1 GCA_030917205.1 Patescibacteria group bacterium
CCAAGATAATCTCCCAGGCATCATTCAAATAATCTTTATCCGAATCAACTTGGATTAATCTTTTCTTTTCACCAAAAAGTGGCGAATATTTATTTTTAATTTCTTCCCCATCTGAAAAACCATCACTATCGGTATCGGAGTTTTTTGGATCAGTAAAATACACATTGATTTCCTGTGTATCACTCAATCCATCACTATCTGTATCAATATCAAGAACAGATGTTTGAGCTTGGACTAGTACCGGAAAAAAAAATAAGCTAATAAAAAAAATGTAATACTTGTTAGGCATGACAATATTATAGCATATTTTTGACTAAATGGCTGTCTTTTTTTCCTGCTATTGACATTTTTGCCATATTTACATATAATATATATTCTCTTGTTCATCAAGCGGTCCTCTCTAGTAGAGGCCATACATGACCCTAACCAAGGAAAAGGAGGTGTTTTAACAGCTCACGGAGGAACGCCCATGGATTCTAAAACCAATGGGCACCTAAATTCAGTTACGAACTAGCAGAGGAAGTCATGAAGACTACTACCAAACCCGCCAGAACCAACCGTTTCTCACACCAGCCCAAAGCATCGCTCGAGAATTTCTGCTTCTATTTGGGACTGAACAACCGTGCACCGCGCACGGAGGAAATGGCCATTCACCAGGGACGAATGCTTGCCCAGCAGTGGGCAAACTACCCTCGCGCTCTCCAGAGTGTGGAGAGCAACAGCAGTGCCCTGCAGAATCTGCTCCACTCCCTGCCGGACAACAGCCCGGAACTGGCCATCGCCGAGGCCATCGTCCGGGGCATGTTCATGGACGTCCCCCGGTCCTTGGTCCAGAACGACCGCTTCCACAACCTGGTCTGTGACTTCCGTCACTGTCTGATCCGGACGCCGGAACAGCACATGGCAGCGATCTGCTGCGACCTGGGTGTGGGGATCCCGAAGTCTCACAGCGACGCCGAACGTATGGGCGCCTTCGTGGTGGAGTCCATCCACCAGCCGATGCACGCTCATCGCCTCGTTCAGCGCCGTGATGCGCTGTACCACTCTCTCAGAGCCCTGCCCCCAGGAAGCAGGGAACACAAGATGGCCAAGACCATGGTCATCAGGGCAACCAACCCGCGCCGGGTGCCCAAAATCATCCAGCGCAAAGAAGACTACCGCAAGGTAGCCACAGTCCTGCGTCAGGCACTGAAGCTGGGTTGATCCCTTAGGATCAGACCACTCTGCCTACAATAGGGCAACAGAGCCGCTAGGTAACATACACAACAAGACTGACATCAAGTCGTATGTAACCTAGCGGTTTTCTTTTTAAAAAAATAAAAAAAACCGCTTGAGCAAAGTCTAAAGGCGGTTTTTCTTTTGACCAAAATACCCCCTCTGTCCTATGGACATCTCCCTCTAATTTAGGGGGAGAAAAAGAGGAGATATAATAAATAAATTATTTTTTTTCTACTACGATAGTACAGTTAGTCATCAAAGCAGCCAAGGCACCTAAAGCAGCTAGCACTGGCGCAAAAATAGCCCCTACCGCTCCAAGAGTCAGCGGTATCTCCAGCACTATCTCATCTTGCTCATTTTTAATCATAATGCGCCTAGCATTACCCTCTTTGATTAATTGTTTTACCTTTTTAACAATCTGATCACCAGAGACATGATACTCCTCTGTTTTAGAAGCTTTCTTTTTTTTAGTAGGCATATATTTTTATATAAAATAAATTAATTATTTCTTGAGACCAATATTTTGAGCCAAAGATTTGATACCATCCATCACTTCCACTGGCAAAGCAAAAATAACTGTCTTAGATGGGTCTGGATTGATACTCTCAATAGTCTTGAGTGTACGCAAAGTCAAACCACCAGGAACAGCCGCTAAATTTTTGGCTGCCAAACTCAAATCTTCAGAAGACTTTAACTCACCTTGAGCTCGGATAATAACAGCTCGACGCTCACGCTCTGACTCAGCCTGCTTGGCCATAACCCTCTTCATATCGGCTGGCAACTCGATATCTTGTATTTTGATGCTGTTGATATTGATACCCCAACTTTTGGTAGCCTCATCAACAATTTTCTTGATCTCATCAGCTACTTGGTCACGCTCAGCTAGCAATGAGTCTAGCTCCACACTACCAATGACATCACGCAAGGCGGCTTGCGCATACTGAGAAACAGCCAAAGAATAATTTTGGATTTCCAAAATAGCTAGCTCAGCTTTTTCTACACGAAAATAAACAACACCATTGATACCAACTGGCACATTATCTTTGGTGATGGCTTCTTGTTGGGGAATATCTATAGTGCTGACCCGCAAGTCGACCTTACTCATCGTCTGCACAATAGGGAAAATCCAAGTTAGACCCGGATTTCTAGTACCAGTGTATTTACCTAAAGTCAAAATAACACCTCTTTGGTACTGATTGATGACCCTCAAACCTGGCAAGAAAAACACAAAAATTATCACTAAAATTATCGCCAAAATTACATAACCCATATTTTTTACTTTTTAGTTAATTATTTTATATATAAATATATTTATCTTATATCCTTCAAAAAAGCTTGCACCATACCCATCATACCTTGATCGGCTTTGATAAAATCCTTCCAAACTACGACAATGTCTGCCCCATTGAAAACGGCACTTTGCACATCTCGACTGCTGTCGCCACCAGCGACTGACAGCATGATGCTATAACTACCTTTGATTTGATTGATTTGATAATAAGGTATCATTTTCCCCTTACTCTGCTCTGTTTCATCAACACCTCGATGCAAAATAACTACTTTTGGTAATTTTTTTAATTTTTTTAAAACTAGCAAAGGCTGAGCGACATTCATCATATCAATCATCGAATCAATGCCTCGCAATTCACATTCACTAATAAATAATTCAATAGTTTCTAGTGGGGCTACACCCAAGCAAGTAGCAGCATTGGCACCCGCCTCTGAGACCATAGCCACATCTCTATCGGCCATATCAGCTGTTTTGGTATCAGCCACTATATAAGCTCTAGGACATAGCCTAGCAATACTGACAATAGCTGCTTGACCACTATGTTTGATCAGCGGTGTACCTACTTCAATCAAAATTTTATCTGAGACTGGTAAAACCCTAGCAATACTTTCAGCTTCTGCTAGTGAGCCATTGAGAGCAATCTGCAAATATTTCTTTTTGCGATCCAATGTTTTCTTACCACGCACAAATAAATGACTGACTTTGACACTAGCATCACTAAACTGCTCTAATGCCGCATTGATCAGGCTAGCTAAGCTAAAAACTGGTGGATTTACTTTTTTTTCTATTAGATCTAGATCAGCCTCTGACTCACTCCTGACCATATCATTTGTGATATTGGCTGTGGGAGATAGTGTGGTTATTTTAGCAAGTTTTTTCTTTGACGCCAACACGATAACTAGTATCATCGCCGCCAAAAATATAAAGGCTGGATCAAGAAAAACTAAATATAATAATAAGCCTATCAACCAGCGATATTTCAAAATATTCTTTACTGGATTATTCTTGTCCATAAGCCTTGATAGTACTCAAAAACTGTTCAGCCATAGCTTTGGAGTTACTAGGATTATCAAAAAAAGATCGCCAAATAACTGCCATATCCACGCCATTGAAATAAGCACGATTTACCTCTTTGAAACTCTCACC
>JAUPVE010000003.1 GCA_030917205.1 Patescibacteria group bacterium
TACTCAAAGTCATCATTGATAATTTCAAAGGCGGACCAGTGGGCTTGAACACTCTAGCCGCTGCTGTCCAAGAAGAAGCTGGTACTATAGAGGAAATCATCGAACCCTATCTCATGCAACTCGGGTTTTTGGCACGTACTGCCAAAGGCCGAGTAGCCACACCACGGACCTATGAATATTTTGGTCTCGCAGTCCCAGAGGATGGGAAGTTGTTTTAGATATTTAAAAATAATATGAAAAAACGTGTCTTTTTAATTCATGGCTGGGACGGTTCTCCTGATAAAGGGTGGCGACCGTGGCTTAAAAAAGAATTGGAAGCTAATGGTTTTGAAGTCCAGGCTTTAGCTTTACCAAACCCCAGAACACCAGAACTTCAAACTTGGTTAGACCATATTAATAATAGTGTTGGTCAACTAGACAATCAATGTTATTTTGTTTGCCACAGTTTAGGTAATATCACCATTTTACGCTATTTAGAAAGCTTAGCCGTTGAAAAAAAGATTGGCGGAGTAGTGATGGTAGCTGGTTTTTGTTCTAATTTAGGTTATAAAGAATTAGCAAGTTTTTTCCCTAATCAAGGTTGGCTAGATTGGGATAAAATAAAAAGCCATTGTGATAAATTTGTTGCCATACATTCGGACAATGATCCCTTTGTTTCCACTCATTATGGTGAAGAGCTTTTTCAAAAATACTTGGGGGCTAAATATATTTTAGAGCACGACAAAAAACATTTTGGTGATAATGATAATATTACAGAATTACCATCAGCCTTAGAGGCCATTTTAGAAATGACTAAATAATAATATGCCAAAACCTCAAATACTTTTTATTCACGGCGGAATGACCTTTAATAAATAAGATTGAATATGTTTAAACTAGGTGCATTTGGGATAATTATCGATAATCAAGACAGAGTTTTACTTTGTCATCGCCGTGATTATGATCTTTGGAATTTACCAGGCGGCAAAGTAGAGGATGGTGAGAGCCCTTGGGAGGCGGTAGTAAGAGAGGTTCAAGAAGAGACTGGCCTGAAAGTAGAAATAGTTCATTTATCAGGAATATACAGTAAACCAGATAAAAATGAAGTAGTATTTTCATTTGTTTGTAAGATTTTAGCTGGAGACATAACTTTAAATGACGAGGCAGATAAAATTGAATATTTTATTTTGGATAAAATACCAAACAATACTTCTCCCAAGCAAGTAGAGCGTATTAAAGATTATTTTGCTGATAAAAATAAAATATTTTTTAAAATACAAAGTGGTCCGTCATCTATTGATTTGATTAAACAGGGAAAAATATAAAAAATAATAAAATTATGTAAAACTATGCCAAAACCTCAAATACTTTTTATTCACGGCGGAATGACCTTTAAGACTAAGAAGGACTATTTAAATTTTTTAAAAAAACGCCCCATATCTATAGAGAAAAAAATTAAATGGCACCAAGATTTTTTGGATAAAGAGCTGGGTAAAAAATTTGAGATTATTAGACCGCAAATGCCTCTCAAGGAGAATGCTACCTATCAAGAATGGGCAATACATCTTGAAAGGTTTTTTCCGTATTTAAGACATGATTTAATTTTAATAGGCACATCTTTGGGCGGTATATTTTTAGCTAAATACTTGTCAGAGTATAAGTTTCCTAAAAGATTATTGTCAGTTTATTTAGTTTGTACGCCTTTTGATGGGTATACTCCTGGAGAGGATCTAGTAAACGGTTTTGCTCTAAAATACGACTTGTCACTTTTAGAAAAAAATACTAAAAATTTGTATTTATTGTTTTCTGAAAAAGATGATGTGGTACCAGTAGAACAAGCTGAAAAATATCGAGCTAAACTTAAAAAAGCTAAGATTATAATTTATAAAAATATCAAGGGACATTTTCAAGTGGCTAAGTTTCCGGAAATTGTTAAGTTGATAAAAAGTGATTTGAAGAAATAATATGAACCAGGAACTATCTCCAGAACCATACAAGCGAAACGAAGCTGAACAAAAAAGCTTAGACCTTTTTCATGAGGGTCAAGCTTTGACTGCTAGCGGAGAGGTAGAGAATGCTTTAGCTAAAATTGAGGAAAGCTTGGCATTGGCTAGAAACAATAATGATCCAGAGTGGACAGCGTATTTAGAGGGCACAGTAGCCTATCTCAATAGTGATTTGGAAAAATTACAGTCTTTAGTAGATAGGGCTGGAGCTAATAATGTCACTTTGACGCGTCTAGCTAAGGGCTTAGAAGCTAGAGGAGCGGTGGATTATAAAGAGGATTATTATAAATAATATGAGGGTTTTAAAAGAATTATTAGAAGCAATTATTTTATTTTTTGTTTGTGTTCTTGCTATAGCTTACCTCAACTATAATAGTCTTTTGTTGGCCTTAGCTTTTTTGTTTATTACCATTTTAATTTTCTTAAAATGGCATACTAAGGAAGATGTGGCTTACTATCTAACAGCTTTTATCATCGGTCCCATCGGAGAAAGTCTTACCATTTATTATGGTGCTTGGTATTACACTAACCCAACATTATTTGGCTTACCAATTTGGGCGCCTATGGCTTGGGGTGCCGCTGTGACAATTATTCGTCGTATCTCTATGATTGTCTTGAATTTTACTCGTAAGGATTAAGTGGTTTTTGATATACAAATTGAATATAATAATTTTAAAATATGAAAAAAGGTTTTGATTATACGGGAGTTAGTATTAGTTACTTTTGTCATGATGGTAAAGGTAATTTTTTGATGGCCAAAAGGTCAAATAATTGTCGTGATGAGCATGGCAGGTGGGATCAGGGTGGAGGTGGTTTAGAGTTTAATGATACTGTCTTGGGGACTCTGAAAAAAGAAATTCAGGAAGAATATTGCACTGATGTTTTGGAATATGAATTTCTAGGCTACCGTGATGTACATCGTGAGCACGAGGGACAAAAAACCCATTGGGTGGCTTTAGATTTTAAAGTATTAGTAGATAGAGATAAAGTCAAAAATGGAGAGCCTCATAAATTTGATGATTTAGGGTGGTTTACTTTGGGTAATTTACCCGAGCCACTGCACTCTCAATTTCTTAATGCTTTGGCACTTTATAAAGATAAGTTGTAAGTATATGGCTTTTGAAAATATACCCAGTGAAATTAACTATAAAGAATTATTAGATTTTAAGAGAGTCGAGACTAATGATGATTTGCGGGGTACCTGGTGCTTTGCGGTGAGTAAAAATTATACTATTTTTTTGACCGCCTCTACACATCAGCGTTTGTTTGATAATTATGGAGTAGATCCTGACCAGACTTTGACTGAGGGTTATGTACATTTTGATGGCGATCATCAGATAAAAAATATAGATTTTAAAGATTATGGATATCAGCCTACACCTGGATTCGATGCTTCTCAGGCAGATTTACAGAGATTACAAAAAGCTATCGAAGAAGTGATTAGGGAAAAATTAGTCAGTAAATAAATTAATGAAATCAAAATTACTTCTGCACGCTTGTTGCGCGCCTTGCTCAATCTATGTTTTACAAAAATTGTCAGCTGACTATGAGGTGACAATTTATTTTTATGATCCAAATATTCATCCGCGAGTAGAGTATAACAAGCGTCGCGATGAGCTGAAAAAATATGCCGATAAATTACGTCTAGATTTTGTAGAGGGGCCATATGACAGTGCTCATTGGCTAGAGCGTACTAAGGGCTTGGAGGACGAGCCAGAAAAGGGCAAAAGATGCGAAGTATGTTTTGATATCCGTTTAGCAGAATCTGCGCGCTATGCCAAGGAAAATGGTTTTGACTATTGGACTACAGTTTTATCAATCAGTCCACACAAGAGCGCTGAGCAGATTAATAGGATAGGCACAAGGATTGCTGATATTGTGGGCTTGCCATTTATCACGGCTGATTGGAAGAAAAATGAGGGTTTCAAAATAGCCAGTCAGTTATCAAAAGAGGAAAATTTTTACAGACAAGATTATTGTGGGTGTGTTTATTCCAAAAATAATAAAAGCGTCTAGTGGTCATTCTGGAGGCCATGAGAGTAGGCGAATGGCCGATAGAATCTAAAAGTCTAAATTAATACTGTGGATTCTATCGCTACTGGAGCTTAAGCTCGGTCCGCTCCAGAATGACGTAAGTCCGGCGTCATTGCGAGCGATCCGCCAGCTGGCGGAGAGCGTGGCAATCCATTAGCTTGTAGATTGCTTCGTCGTCGAGCTAAGCTCGACGTCCTCGCAATGACGTAATAGAAATATATGAACATAAAATTATTTGATTATCATTTACCAGCTGAGCTTATTGCTCAAAAACCGATTAGTCCGCGTGATCATTCGCGCTTGTTTGTTTTTGACAGCTCGAGTAAAAAAATACAGCATAAGCATTTTTATGATTTAGCTGATATGCTAGGTGCTGATGATGTTTTGGTGCTCAATGAAACTAAAGTTTTCCCAGCCCGTCTTAAAGCCAAGAAAAAAACTGGCGGCATTTTAGAAATATTTTTGTTGCAAGAAATAGCGACCGATAGCTACCAAGTAATGATCGGCGGTCGGCGCTTTAATGTTGGTGATAAAATAGATTTTGCTAGGAATTTTTCTGGTCATTTCATAAAACAAGAAAAAGACAATATTTGGCAGATCAAGTTTAATGTCTCAGGCCGGACCTTGGACAAAAAAATAGAGGAGTATGGACAGACGCCCTTACCACCATATATCAAAGCCAAAGATACTAGGGTTGTCCGCCAGCTTTATCAGACTACCTATGCCAAAAACAGAGGATCAGTAGCGGCGCCGACCGCCGGACTACATTTTACTCCTCAGCTCTTAAAAAAATTAGAAAAAAAAGATGTGCAAATATTCAAGGTCACTCTCCATGTGGGCCTGGGCACCTTTGCACCAGTGACTGCTACTGATATTACTCAGCATCATATCCACAAAGAGTGGGTAGAGATAGATCCTCAGACAGCCAAAGCTTTGAATACTTTGAAAAAACAAGGTAAGAACATTATTGCTGTCGGCACTACTTCGGCTCGTAGTCTAGAAGCCATGAGTGATGCTAGTGGCAAGCTGCAGAGCGGTGCCAAGTGGGTGGATATTTATATTTATCCTGGCTACAAGTATCGCTTTGTCGATGAGTTGATTACCAATTTTCATTTACCCAAGAGTTCGCTATTATTCATGGTATCGGCACTTGCTACTAGGCCAGCTATCATGGATTGCTATAAGCTAGCAATTAAAAAAAAGTATCGCTTTTTCTCTTTTGGGGATGCGATGTATATTAAGCATTCGTCTACGAGGATAAAATCCGAGTAGCTACGAATGCTTAACCCCGTGCCAAGCAAGCGAAGCGACGCTTTGGCGGCGGGGTTACGACCAATAGCCAATAAACAAACACTATCACCTGGTTGGCGATAGTGTTTTTAATAAACTTCCATGCTATGGTATTCAATTGTCTTTTTTTCAAGCTTAGCCGTCAAGGACAACTATTATTTTTTTAATTTATCCTGCTATGTGTATAGCGGGGATGTTTTAGTTATACCTCATGGTTGCTCAAAAGTGTCTAATGAACCATCAACAAGGTTATTATAGCATAAAAATAGTTTAGAAAAAATTAATTGAAGTGGAAGTGCACGGTATCTCCATCTTTGATTTCATACTCCTTACCTTCCATACGGATCAGGCCTTTTTCTTTGGCTTGGTTCCAGCCACCACAGGTGATGATATCTTGCCAGTTGACTACTTCGGCGCGGATAAAGCCTTTTTCAAAATCAGTATGGATGACGCCAGCTGCTTGGGGGGCTTTGGTGTCCTTGGTCACTGTCCAAGCCTTGCTCTCCATAGGCCCAGTAGTGATGAAGGTGATGAGGCCTAGTAGCTTATAGCTGGCTTGGATGAGTGAATCTAAGCCGCTTTTTTTGATACCTAGTTCAGTGAGATATTCTTGGGCTTCTTCGGGACTCAAGTCCGCTAGCTCGGCTTCAATTTTGGCACAGACAGTGATAGCGTTGTCTGGTAAATTCAAATCTTTATCAACGGCATTTTCATCAATGTTGTATAGATAGATTATAGGTTTTAAAGTCAGAGGATTTAAAATTTTTAAAATTTTGTATTCTTCTTCAGTCCAGCTTTCTTGATTTAAGAGCTGGTTATTTTCGAGCATAGTACAAGCTTTTTCCAAAACAATTTTTTCTTGATCAAGAGTTTTTTCGTAAGTGCCCTTCATTTGCCCAATCACTTTTTTCAAATATTTGCTCAAGCTATCTAGGTCAGAAAGTATCAATTCTAAATTGATGATTTGCTTGTCATACTCTGGGTCTATATTCCCATGGACATGGATGACATTGCCATCAGAAAAATTTCTGATCACCTGGACGATGGCATCAACCTCTCGTATGTTAGCTAAAAATTTATTACCCAAACCTTGACCCTCACTAGCACCTTTGACTAGGCCAGCAATATCAACAAACTCTATAGTAGTTGGTACAACTTTTTCCGAATTAGAAATTTTCGCTAGTTGGTCTAGGCGATTATCAGGTACTGCTACTACTCCGACATTGGGATCAATGGTGCAGAAGGGGTAGTTGGCAATATCTACTTTATTTTTGGTCAGGGCCTTGAAAATGGTTGATTTTCCTACATTTGGCAGACCTACAATTCCTAATGAAAATGACATAATATTTTAGTAGAAAGTATAAAGTTAAAAGTTAGAAAGTTTTTATTTTAAGTGGTCAAAAATAGTGACGTCACCCTTATCATATTCTCCCATCTCATAACCATCGTAAGAAAAATGGTCGCCGTCTTGATAAAAATAGAGGGCAGTTTGTTTGTCTAGTATCATGATAAAACCCCTATTTTCTGATGTCAGTGGAACGAGGTCTATGCGGTTAACATTAAAAAATAACTCATGAGCTTTATCAAAGACTATTTTTTTAATCCCCATTTTTTTGGCCAGTCTTTTAAAACCAAGTTTTGGTGATAAAAAAAGGAGTATTTTATCTAATCGCTTTATATTCATGTCGGTCAGCTAAGGCTTAACAGGGGCATTTAATCATATATTTGTATAAAAATCAACGATTGGTTATAATATGTCTACTTTACCCTGTTAGAAATTATTGTGAAATGGGGAGGTAATCATTTTTTCGTGTGTGTTTAATAATTTTTTCGTGAATTTCTAACCGGGTTTATGATAAATATAGATTTTGAAAAAGAACTTAATACTGAGCAATACGCAGTTGTCAGTGCCGAAGCAGGGCCTCATTTAGTTTTGGCTGGCGCTGGTTCTGGTAAGACTAGGACACTTGTGTATCGAGTGGCTTGGCTACTAGCCAAAAATGTCGCACCAGAGAAAATACTTTTAGTGACCTTTACTAATAAGGCTTCTAGTGAGATGATAGCTCGAGTCAAAAGTCTTTTACATTTACCGCAGGATCAAAAGCTTAGTCTCTGGGCTGGAACTTTTCACTCACTAGCCAGTAGGCTCTTGCGCATCTATGGTGAAGCAGTGGGTGTACCGAGGGATTTTAGTATCATGGATGAAGATGATAAAAAAGCCCTACTCAAAAATATTATTAAAGAGATTTTTGGTTCACTTGATATCAAGCGTCTGCCTTCTCCTAGTATAGTTAATGAAGTCATTAGCTTCGCTTCTAACTCACAGATTACTATCGCCGAAAGCTTGGAGAGGAAATTTCCAGATTGGCAACCACTGCAAGATTATTTTGAAAAAATAAAAGTAGAGTTTGATAAGCGTAAAACTGCGGCCAAGCTTTTGGATTTTGATGACTTACTTCTGTATTGGTATAGATTGACTGAGGATCCTCATGTTGGTCAGGTGCTAGCCAAAAAGTGGGAGCATGTTTTAGTAGATGAGTATCAAGATACCAATACTCTCCAAGCCAAGATTATTTTCAATCTAGCCAAGGAGCACAAAAATATTTTAGTAGTTGGTGATGATGCTCAAAGTATCTACTCTTTCCGGGCTGCCAATATCCAAAATATTTTTGATTTTCCAGAAGTGTTTGCCAATTGTCAGGTGCATAAACTAGAAATCAACTATCGCTCGACACCAGAGATAGTGGAGTTGGCTAACGCAGTCATCGCTAGCAACACCAAACAGTTTGCCAAAAACTTGCAAGCTGTGATTCCAAAATATATCAAGCCAGAATTGATAGCTATCAAGACTAATCGCGAAGAAGCCAGCTTTATCGCTGATCGCATACAGGGGCTACTAGCCGACGGTCTAGAGCCGAGTGACATTGCTGTCTTATTTCGAGCCACGCATCATTCACAATATTTGGAAATGGAGCTCAATAGACGGCAGATTGCCTATGAGCTGCGTGGTGGCATGAAGTTTTTTGAGCGCGCTCATGTCAAAGATGTTTTGGCTTGGCTACGTGTACTCTACAATCTACACGATGAAATATCTTGGCGCAGGATACTACAGCTCTATGAAGGTGTCGGTCCATCAGCAGCCCAGAAGATATATGAGGCCATAGTCAGCCAGGGTAATTTAGAATTGCGTAGTCTCAATATCCGCTTGAGTCAAAATGCCCAAAAAAGTTTTTCTTACATTACGGCCGCTTTGGAAAAAATGTTAATCAGAAAGGATAGCAACCTACTTGAGTTATTGGAAATTATTATTGATGAATATACTGCTTATTTAAAAAGTACTTATACCGATTTTTATGATCGTATGGAGGACTTGGAGCAGCTGAAGTTATTCGCGAGCAACTACCAAGACTTGAATACTTTTTTGACCGAGATTACTTTGCAGGAGCAGTTTGCGGAAGTAAATAGTGGCAACAAGAGAAATAATATTGTTTTGAGTACTGTCCATCAGGCCAAGGGTCTAGAGTGGCAGGCCGTCTTTATCATGAATCTGACTGATGAAAGTTTTCCTCATCCTATGGCCGTCAGTGAAGAGGAACAAGAAGAGGAAAGGCGTTTATTTTATGTAGCTGTCACTCGCGCCAAGAAACAATTATATTTGGTTTATCCGATGGCCAATTTGAGTTTTAGTGGTTTCAAAGTTTTACAGCCTTCAGAGTTTTTGGCTGATCTAGATGGTCGCTTGTTGAACTACAATCAGCTAGCCAAATCAACAGCTTGGAAGTCCGATGGTGATGTGCAGTATGTAGCTGAGTTTGATGACGGGGTTGCTGACAGCGATGGATTTTTACCCGATGTTAGCGAGTGGTAAAATTAGAAAAATTTGTTATAATAGATAGGTAATTTTTTAGACAATCATGACAGAAAAAAAGGATATAATAGTTCTAGATTTAGAGACCAAAAAAACTTTTGACGAAGTAGGTGGCCAGCACAATCGTCATTTGTTGGGTGTTTCTTTGGTTGGTGTTTATTCCTACAATCGTGATTCTTATCGTGGTTTTAGAGAAGAGGAGTTTGGCGAGCTTTTGGAGCTATTAAAAAATACCGAGCTAGTGATTGGTTTCAATAGTAAGAGCTTTGATTTTACCGTCTTACAGCCTTATTACAAAGATTTTGATCTGAATACTATCGGCCATTTAGATATTTTAGAAGAGATAGTTCATGCCTTGGGTCATAGATTGAAATTAGAGAGTGTTGCTCAAAGCACTTTGGGCTACGGCAAGTCTGGCTCTGGTCTTGATGCTATTTTGTATTTTAGAAATAATGATTGGGATAATTTGACTAGGTATTGTCTAGATGATGTCAAGGTGACCCGCGAAGTTTATGAGTATGGTCTTGATCATGGCTATATTTGGTATAGTAACTCCGGCCAAAAAGAAAAAATAATCGCTCGTTGGAAAAAAAGTGATACTACTTCGGTGGAGGAGATAGTTAGGAACGCTTTAAAAAATGGTGATCAATTAGAGATTGATTATATTGACGAGCAGGGCAAGACCAGCAAACGCAAGATTGATATTCAAAATATTAATGGTTCAAAAATAAAAGCTTTTTGTTATCTGCGTGATGCTATCCGGATATTTGAACTGGATAAAATAAAAAAAGCGCAGGTGGTTGGGAAAATGAAAAGCTGGCAGAATAGTTTACTATAGGTTTTACTACTCTTTTTGTCTGGCCAAAAAGAGTAGCCAGAAAAAGCCATCAGCTTTCATAAAAATCTAAAGAATTTATTGCTCCTGGTCGCTATTTTTGTGAACTCCCCAGCCTTTCGCGAAAGGCTGGGTCAAACAGCACAAAAATAGCCGCGACCATTCGCGGCTAAATTCTAAGATTTTTATGAAAGCTGAAATGTTAAAATAGCTTAAATTGGCTATTTTTTTGTTTGTCATATTAACTATTGACGAAATAGTTAAAATATGCTATACTAATACATTAATTTAATGTACCTTAAAATACTTGCGAAAACAAGGTAGTTATAGCCAAAAGTGGCTTAAAAAATAGGCCTTTTCTGGCTATGACTACCAATTCTGGTTGTCAGATAGCAAAGGCGAAAACCGAAAGGAAAAAACGCCATGTTGCACAAGCAGACCGCTAAGTTGATCGCTGTGATCGCTCAGAACATGCCCGAAATGTCGAGTGATGCCATGCAGCGGTACATCAACGATCCCAAGGGTGTACAAATTCTGTTGCGGAAGGTCTTCTTGACTTTCCCCATTCTGATGACCGTGAAGCTCGGCACGGGTTTGATTACTGATACGGATTTTCTGTTGGCCTTCGAGAGGCAATGGTTCAGACGCCTATATATGGGTAGTGACGCGATGTATATGATAAGACACCGTGCTTTCAAGGTGGCTGAACAACTGATTGAGGTGAGTATTGTCACTCCTTCTGTAGCCGAGCTAGGTTTCAAGAAGGGTGCGCGCTACGCTGACATCTGCGATACTGGCGTGAGTATGGGCTACGATCTCTGTTCAGCCGAGCTCGGGCCCCAATTGCGCCTGCAGTACAAGAAGCAACCCAAGGGTGACTCTCTCTGGCTGGCCATGGAAAGGATTTGTAGTGGAGAGCCTCCCATGTCGCGTTCATATGTTTTTCATCTCAAACGCGATGCTGGTGGTCGGTACTTCTATGGCGATGTTGTTGATGCCGACACCTTCTTTGATGCTGACGTTCGTTTCGTCTTCGTCTGTCGCAAGTAACCCAAATCTCTCCTAGTCACATCTAGGAAAAGGAGGTTAATGACCCCGGTATTTCTCACACAGAGGAAGCCGGGGTTTTTCTTTTTGAGTGGAAATAAAAAAACCATTTGTCATCCTGAACTTGTTTCAGGATCTCCAAACAACTTTTGCGACTTGGAGATGCCGAAATAAATTCGGCATGACGATATGAGTTTATTTATTATTTTTATGCAATTGCACCGTATTGTATAGCAACATAGCTACAGTCATAGGCCCAACTCCACCAGGCACTGGTGTGATGTGACTAACTTTTTCAAAAACAGCCGTGTAGTCGACATCACCGACAATGTGATTTTCATCAACTTTGTTGGTACCAACATCAATGACAATAGCTTGGTCTTTGACCATGTCTTCTTTTATGAAAAATGGCTGACCAATAGCCACAATTAAAATATCAGCTGCGCTGGTATATTTTTTTAATTCGGGATTTTTGGGATCGACTAGCTGTGCTTTGATATTTTTGTCAGCCAAGACTTTGGTCAGTGGTTGAAAAAAGACATCGCCTTTGGCTACTATGACAGCTGATTTATTATTTAGATTTTCTTGAGTTGACTCAATCAGTTTCCAGATACCTAGAGCCAGGCCAGGGATAAAATCACTTTCACCAGCTAGTAGTTTTTTGATATTTTCAGGATGAAAACCATCAACGTCTTTTTTGGGGTCAATAGCCTTGATAATAATATCAGTATCTAGCTGTTCAGGTAGTGGTAATTGTATCAAAATAGCGTCAGTCAGTTCATCTTTGTTTAGAAAATCAATAGTTTCCAAAACTTGGGCTTCAGTGATATTTTCAGGCATCAGATATTCATGGAATTCTATTCCGATTTTTTCACAGGCTTTTTTCTTGAGATTGACATACAGCCTGGAGGCAGGATCAGAGCCAATCAAAATCACAGCCAAAGATGGATTTAAATCATTAGACTTTATTTCTACAGTTAGATCTTGTTGTATT
The DNA here is from genome assembly GCA_030917205.1 of Patescibacteria group bacterium. GTDB lineage: Bacteria > Patescibacteriota > Patescibacteriia > UBA1558 > GWA2-36-10 > CALMZN01. The sequence continues at coordinate 12,054 of JAUPVE010000003.1, forward strand.
TCGGCAGCCAGTGCTTTGCCGTCTATTATTTTGTCCATATTTTATAGTTCCGGATAAAGAGGAAATTGAGCCATTAGATTAAGTACTTGATTTTTATTGGCTTCAGTCACAGTTCTATTTTTTAAGGTAGAGATGATCACATCAGCGATTATTTCCATATCTTTTTCTTTCAAACCCCTGGTAGTTAAAGCTGCGGTGCCCAGTCTGATACCAGATGGATCCATTGGTTTTCTAGTATCAAAAGGGATCATATTTTTATTGGTGTAGATATAGACTTGATCGAGGAGTGTTTCTGCTTCTTGACCAGATAGGCCCAGAGGTGTCACATCAAGGAGCAAGAGGTGATTATCAGTGCCACCTGAAACCATCTTGATATCAGCTTCGTGAAATTTATTTTCCAAAGTTTTACAATTTTTCAAAATTTGTTTTTGGTATTCTTTAAAATCTGGAGATAGCGCCTCAGCAAAAGCCACGGCTTTGGCCGCAATAATATGCTCTAGCGGTCCGCCTTGAAATCCAGGGAATACAGCACTATCAATTTTTTGGGCCAAGGTTTTTTTTCCATTTGGATCTAGGCGATCATTTATTTTACATAAAATCATAGCACCTCTGGGACCGCGCAAAGTTTTATGAGTAGTAGTAGTGACGACATCAGCTACTGGAACAGGATCAGGGTGTAGGCCAGCGGCGACTAGGCCGGCAATGTGAGCCATATCTACCATGAGATAAGCACCGACTTCATCGGCGATCTCTTTGAATTTATTAAAATCAATTTGACGAGAATAAGCGGAAGCTCCGGCTAAAATAATCTTTGGTTTATGAGTTAGTGCTTGATTGCGCACTTCATCAAAATCAATGAGCTCTGTGTCTTTGTTTACGCCGTAGCTGACAAAGTTATAAAATTTTCCAGAAAAATTTATTGGATGTCCATGAGTCAGATGTCCGCCATGCGCCAGAGAAAATCCAAGGATAGTATCATGTAGATTTGCTAGGGCCATGTAGGCCTCAGCATTGGCCTGCGAGCCAGAGTGTGGCTGGACATTGGCATGCTCAGCTCCAAACAATTTTTTGGCTCGCTCAATAGCCAGAGTTTCGGACTGGTCTATAAATTCATTGCCACCGTAGTACCTTTTATTAGGGTAGCCTTCCGCATATTTATTGGTCAGCACTGAGCCAGCGGCTTCCAAGACTGCTAGCGAAACAAAATTTTCCGAGGCAATCATTTCGGCACCTTGGCGTTGACGATCTAGTTCGGCTTCTAAAATTTTAGCAATCTCAGGATCTTGATTTATTAAATTTTTCATTTATATTATGTTAGCTAGTATAAAAACGTATTTATTTTATCACAATAGCTGTGAAGTGCAATATTTTTAAAAAAGGAGCCCCCGGCCGCGGTCGGTCGGGGGCAAATGTTCAAGCAGAAGCAGACGCAGAAGATTGGGTAGCGGCATCCAAGTATTTGCGCACGACTTCGTAGTGCTTTTCAAGGATTTCGCTGACCTTGTAGGTATTGAGTCCCAGGACTTTCATCATGTCCTGGAAATGCTTGTCCTGGGGAACGGCCCCATCCCTTTCCAGGATGGGAATCAGGATGTCGCCGTACAAGGCCAACTTTCTGGCCTGTTTTCGGCTCATGGTGACACCTTCTATCTTCTTGGGGCAACGATTCACTGCTTCCTTGAACAAGGCCGCGTGTTCAATGTCATTCAGGTTGCATACCCAATGAATCCTGTGAGGTTCTACATGATCGCGTAACCTACAATGAACCCTCTCCCTTTTGACGTGTTGGCGGGTTTTCGAGTCAGCGGACATCTAGCATCCTCCTTGTGCAAGCGTGCTTCTGCGCGATCAAAGCTGCGTAAACAGCGGGGGAACGGCAAACATCTTAGACTAACATTTATTAGCCATTTAGTCAATAGCACTTTTTGTTTTTATGGTCTGTTTGTTGTAGTATAATAGGTATATAAAAAGATTTATGAATAAAATAACTATTGTCGTTGTTGGTAAAATCAAGGAAAAATTTTGGCAGACAGCCATTGAGGAATACGCCAAGAGGCTCAAGCCCTATGCTGTTCTTAATTTTGTAGAAATAAAAGCCGAGTCATTTTCTAATCAAAATAAAAAACAAGCGCAGATCATTGAAAATCAAAGTTTGATAAAAGTACTAGAAAAATATAATAATCAAAATATTTATTTGTTAGCAGAAGCTGGTCAAGAATTTGATTCTCTAAAATTTGCGAAATTTATTGAAAATAAATCGGAGTTAGTTTTGGTTATTGGCGGGGCCTTGGGTTGGGCAGAGGAGATCAAACAAAAATATCCGCAAAGTATTTCTCTATCTCAGCTGACCATGCCTCATGAAATGGCCAGAGTAGTATTGCTAGAGCAAATATATAGAGCAGTGAGTATTAGTAAGGGTAAAGAGTATCATTATTAGGTAGTTTATGGGGTTTTAGGTAGGCCTCTTGACTATTTTTTATTTTTACTATATAATTAGATATATATCTAAATATCTAATTAAAATATATGTCTTTATCCAAAACATTCTCAGCTCTATCCGAACCAAATCGCCAGAAGATTTTGGATTTACTCAAAAAAGGCGAATTATCAGTCAATGAGATTGGTAAGTATCTGGACGTGACTACTCCGACTTTGTCACATCACCTCGATATTTTGAAAAGAGCTGATTTGATTTCTAGTCGTCGTCAGGGCCAACAAATTATTTACTCCTTGAACTTTAGTATTTTAGAAGAGGTAGCCGAAAAAATAGCAAAATTTTTAGCTGTTAAAAAAATTAAATAAAAAATATGAAATCAGCAATTAAATTGAGTTGGAAAAGCGAAGCTTGGTGTATCTTAGTCACGGTGGCGACTGTGGCTTTGAGCTTTTATTTTTACGCCCACTTTCCAGAACAGGTAGTTGGTCATTGGAATTTTGCTGGCCAGCCCGATGACTGGACTAGCAGAGCTGGTGGCGCCTTTGGTATGGTGGGAGTTTTGATCGGTATGTATGTCATGTTTTTAGTCTTGCCCATGCTTGATCCCAAAAAAGAGCGCTACGCTGATTTTGAAAAAGTTTATCACTTGTTCAAAAATATCTTGATCACTTTTTTTGCCGTTATTTATGTTTTATCTGG